>DATKMQ010000160.1 GCA_035541755.1 Syntrophorhabdaceae bacterium | reverse complement strand
AACAATATGATTTACGGCATGACTGGCGGGCAGGTAGCATCGACGACACCGGCCGGAGCGATGACTTCGACGACTGAGGACGGCAATCCGTATCGGCCATTTGACTTAACACATCTAGTTGCCGCGGCGGGTGCGAGCTATGTGGCAAAATATGCGGTCAGCCAACCAATTAGTCTCATCAATTCGATCAAAAAGACGCTAAACCGAGTTGGTTTTTCTTTTATCGAAGTCCTGTCACCGTGCCCTACTCAGTTTGGACGGCGTAACCGATTTGACAGACCGGAAGACCTGATCCGAGATCTCACTGACCGGTGTGTTACGAAAGAAGAAGCTGCCTATCTGACCGAGGAACAGCTTACCGGAAAAGTAATCACGGGAGAGTTTCTATCATGAGGAGTCTGGTGCAGGTGCGTCTGAGTGGGTCAGGGGGACAGGGAATCGTTATGGCGGGTCTTCTCCTTGGGGCCGCGGGGGCTAATGATGGAAAATTCGTATCCGGATCCAACGTGTACGGCGCCCAGGCGCGAGGCTCAGACTGCCGATCAGAGGTGATTCTTTCTGATAGGCCTATTGACTTTCCCCATCTGATTAGCCCTGATTTTCTTATCGCCATGTCGCAGGCCACCTATGACTTGTACAGTGCGGAGGTGCGCTCGGTGGACAGTCTTATTCTCTACGACCCCGGATTTGTGACCCCAAGAGCTATAGCTACAGTTAGACAGCTCCCGGTGCAGGCAACCGACTACGCACTCAAGAATCTGAATAACCAACAAATGGCAAACCTTGTGCTCTTGGGTGCCTTCGTCGCCATCACTGGGATCGTATCACCGGAAGGGTCTAAAAAGGCAATTCTTGGGCATGTGAGGGAACGCTTCCACGAATTGAATTTGAAGGCTTTCGAAGCGGGGATGAGAATCGGGAGAAACGTCCATGTTTGAAGGAAGAACACACAGACCGGTTATCGAGATGGATCGATGCAAGGTATGCAACATCTGTATCGACGGCTGCCCGGCCGAGGCCATACCGGAGTATCGGGAAGAAGAAATGAGCCTCCGGGGCGCAGTCTACCGGGAAAAGATTACTGAGGAGCGGCCGGAAAAGCACGGCCCGCCTCCTCCCTGTCAAAGGGCTTGCCCCATTCACCAAGATACCGTAGGATATGCCCGGTTGATTGCCGAGGGCAAGTTTGAAGAGGCGCTCTCCTCAATTCTGGAGGTGAATCCTCTGCCCGCAGTATGTGGGTTCATTTGTCATCACGGCTGCGAGGAGGCATGCCTGCGGGGAAGCGTGGATCAGCCAGTTGCACTGAGGCTTTTGAAAAAATTTGTGTCAGACTATGCGAAGAACGGCAGACCGGAGAGGGTCAACATTCCGATGAAAGAGAGGCGCGAGAAGGTTTTAGTCGTGGGTTCCGGTCCGGCTGGTCTTGCTGCCGCTCATGATTTGGCCCTTCTCGGATACGGCGTTACTATCATGGAAAAGCTTCCAGTCCTCGGCGGTATGCTTGCCGTGGGGATCCCGGAATTTCGGCTGCCTAGGGATATCCTTCAGATGGAGATCGAGAGGATCAAGGCGCTTGGAATAGAGATGAAAACCAACAGCACATTCATTCTCGCGAGGGGCATACAAGATGTCAAGGGACTCGGTTATCATGCGATTTTTCTCGCAAATGGAGCTCAGAAGGCGTCCATGCTGGAGATAGAGGGAAGCGATACTGGGTGCTTGATCTCGGGTTTGGATTTGCTCAAAAACCTCCATCTTGGACGCAGGCCGAGCGTTGGAAAAACGGTACTTGTTATAGGAGGAGGGAATGTGGCAATAGACGTCGCACGATCCGTGCGCAGGGTTGGGGCGAGCCAGGTGACGATAGTCTGCATCGAATCCCGAGATCAGATGCCAGCAATGAGGGAAGAAGTGGAAGAGGCGCTTGAGGAAGGAATCACTATTTACCCGGGTGCATCCCCCATAAGGATTGCCGCGAAGAACGGCAGGGTTGCCGCGGTGGATTTTCTCGCCCTAAGCGGCAGCGCCGGTGAGTTGCCTGTCACCGCTGGAGCTACCTTCACCATCAAGGCGAACACGGTAGTCGCTGCCATTGGGCAAAAGGTTGACAAGAAAGGTCTCGCTGGGCTAAAGACTAACTTGGCGGGTACGTTGGCGGTGGATCCGGAGACCGGAGCGACAAATGTGAACGGAATTTTCGCAGGGGGGGATTTGGTGACCGGGCCGGGATGGGCGATCGACGCCATAGCGGCGGGCAAAAAAGGGGCCGCCTCCATCCATAAACATCTTTGCAATGAGCCTGCAAAAGGAAATGGATAAGATATGGAGAACTTCAAGGAATGTAAGAAACCCACGGATCTGAAATCGAGATTCGTGGAGAAAAAAGGAGAAACAGATTTCAGCGAAGTCGAGGCGATAGAAGAGGCCGGACGATGTCTTGGGTTGCGAGAATGCGAATCCTGCGATGTCTGCAGCCTCCTCTGTCCCGATCTCTGTATAACCCGAGAAGAGCCGACGAGACATGTTTTGATCGACCTCGATTACTGCAAAGGCTGCGGTATTTGTGCTGCTGTCTGCCCAAAAGGTGCCATTCGTATGGTCCTTGAAGAATCAGACTAGAGCGGGGGTGGGAAACTTCATTCCAATTTATGTCGAATATCTCAACTCTGCCAATAATGTGGCTAGTTAAGCGTTAAGCAGAGAAATCTTGCATATCGGATATGTGCTCTTGAAACGGTACCTGGGTTTTGCGAATTGGAGTGCGTGGAGATACCTGCCTAGTATGCGATATTATGGCTAAGGTTGCCTCACAAGCTGATGAGATAAGCAGGGGAAGGTTAGCTCTCAATATCCCCAGGTTGTCTACGCCTTGATAAGGGTTGGCAAAGGTGATAGGAGGGTAACATGAAAAAAAGGACAGGGCTTGGGACGGTGAAATGGCCGATCCTCGTCTTGGCGGCCACATTCTTGATT
Organism: Syntrophorhabdaceae bacterium; assembly: GCA_035541755.1. Taxonomy (NCBI): domain Bacteria; kingdom Pseudomonadati; phylum Thermodesulfobacteriota; class Syntrophorhabdia; order Syntrophorhabdales; family Syntrophorhabdaceae; species Syntrophorhabdaceae bacterium. The sequence continues at coordinate 10,836 of DATKMQ010000160.1, read as the reverse complement.
ATGAGTACTGTGCTATCTCGTGGCACTGAACCCTCGAGTAGTGCTGCTCACGGTGCGGCTGGTAAAACTCCCCGTTACGGCGGGATTCTGAAAATCGTAAGCTTTTCAGAAGGAAGGGACATTGGGTTTCCGCCAAGAATTGTGATCTCTGACGGCTACCGCGTGGCAGGAGCTGCTCTGGAGACTCTCCTCAGGATGGACAGGTCAGCGAAGCTAGTTCCTTGGCTGGCCGTATCCTTTAAGGAAGATGCGAAGGCGAAGACCATTACGCTTACCCTCAGAAATGGTGTGAAATTCCACGACGGAACCGATTTCAATGCCGACGCGGTTAAATGGAACATCGAGTTGGCCATTTCGAACAAGGGTCAGGGTACCGATAAGATACGGTCGTTAGATGTACTAAACAGTAACACGGTCCGGATCAACCTGACCGAGTGGGACAACGGAATCTCCAGCTATCTCGCTCAGAATCTGGGAATGATAATATCTCCGACTGCTTTCAAAAAGAACAGGGAGGAATGGGCAGCTAACCATCCGGTCGGTACAGGACCATTTCAGTTCGTCAGCTGGGACAAAGACGCGCGTGTGGTGTACAAGAAATTCCCCGGTTACTGGCAGGTTGGGAAACCATACCTCGACGGGATCGAATTCCAAGTCGTACCCGATCCAATGATAAGGGAATTCACATTAAGGAAAGGAGAAGCAGATCTTATTATGGGCCCCGCGCCGCCAAAAATCATCGATGGGCTCCAAAAAGACGGTTTTGTGGTGGAGAGCCTGAGGCCCGGCTCGGGATCGACCTGCCTTGTTCCTTCCTCTGCAGACCCGAAATCGCCTTGGTCTGATTTGAGGGTAAGGCAAGCGGCAGCTTATGCCATCGACAATGCTGCCATTGTCAGGACGATCTTTCTTGATCAATACGAAGTGGCTAATCAATGGGTTCCAAAGGGACACTGGGGTTACAATCCTTCTGTTGTGGGCTACAGATACAATCCTGTGAAGGCTAAAAAGTTGCTGGCTGAAGCCGGCTATGCAGCAGGGTTCAAAGCGAAGATTACCTATCGGGGTACCCCCGAGTATGATCAGGCTTTTACAGCTGTGCAAGGGTTCCTCAAGAAGGTCGGCATCGATATAACCCTCGAGCCCCTCGCGACGACTGCAGTACTCCAGCGGATAGCGTTCGAGGGGGGTCAATGGGATGGACTGCTAGTGAGTGGTGCCAACACCAACCCGGACGCCGCAAGCCAACTGGCTTCGCGCTATTCGGGAGGGGGTAGGAATTATAGTTTGATGGCGGTGCCAGAAGACTACCTCCAGGCAGTACGGAATGCTATTTCGGCATCCAACTTCAAAGATAAGCAGAAATGGGTTCAGGAGGCCGTAAAGTTGATGATCGATAAGTACGCCCTAGTTATTCCCATATTTAGCATCAGTGATTACGCAGTTTCTAAGCGGACAGTTCATCACCATGGTATCGCGGTCACTCAGAGTCAGCTGTGGACGCCTGAGGACGCATGGATGGAGCGCTAGACATGCGTCGGGGCTCCCCAAAACCTTGCTGCTCGCGTTGGCCAGCCCTCCAGTGGTTTTATCACTCTTAGGGTAGCGTCGTGTCTTTTGGACGTAAGCCAAGGAAGACTTTTGAGACATCCTGCATTTCCATTGATAAAAGACAAATTGGCACTGGCGCCCATTTGTTGATTTCTGAAACGACAATGTAAACTGATAAGAACTCTCGAGCATGCATGAGTTATTTGGGGGCTTTTTTGGGGGCACCTGCAGTAAGCAAGAATAATAATGCTAATATGTTGTGAAGTAGTTACCTAAATTGTTCGATAGACGGCCTCGCATACGGGATTTCAGAACCGTAATCAAATCAGACCCTGAGGCCTTCTTATTGAGATCCTGAAAATATTTGGGAAAATCATTTTATCAGGGGCAGGGCGCAGCATGATTAATGTTGTCTCGAGAAGAACCTGATGTCAATGCCATGTATTTGCTCATTAAGATGGATTTTTCGGCTGTTTTGATCTATATTTACATCGTGTTTGACATTTCAAAGGATGTGACATCTGATCAAGAATGTGGTGTGAAGTGATTATGGAAGCAAAGACTACTTCTGACGAAACACTTGATATTTTGTTGTTGATACGTCGAACAAGAGACGTGATTCAAGCTGTGAGACAAAAAGAATTATTGAAGTACGGAATCACGCCCGAACATGCGGCGGTCCTACACATCCTTTCTGATTTAGGTGGGTCGGCCAGACCCACCGACATATCCTTGTGGCTTTTTCGTAAACGTCAGTCTGTTCACGACCTCTTGGACAGAATGGAGAAAGCGGGGTTTATAAAAAAAGCCAAAGACCCGGCAAGAAAAAACGGCATTATGATAGTTCTGACTGACCAAGGCCGTTTACTCAACAAAAAGACAAGCAAGCTTACCGTACCCACCAGGATTGTTGCCTCTCTTTCCAAGCGGGAACGCGGCCAGTTAAGGAATGCGCTTGATAGATTGTTGACAATCGGACAGAATGAGGCTGGGATCGACGACAGATTGCCTCTGAGGCCGTTAACTCTCCAGAACAACAGACGTACCAGAAGAAAATCATAAATAGGCTATCTATAACCTCTATTAGCGATGTGTTTGCTTTCGACCGAGGCATGTTGCAAGGCTGTTTACTCGGCTATCATCCTTGTGACCGCAAACTCATTCTGGAGCCCGATTACCGGACCGGGGCGTTACACTCCTCGTTGGCGAGATCCAAACATTCATAGCTCAGACTGCGAAAATACTTCTTGTAAAGGATAACACGAGGGGACGCTGGGAATAAGAGCCTCACGTTCGAACATTTCCGCTTCTGCGCGAACGTGGCTTGAAAGATCAGATATCGGTACCTGATACTACACCAGCTTCTTTTAACTCTCTTATCTCCTCACGTTCCATTCCCAGTATGTTCTTCAGCACGTAACTAGTGTGATCCCCGGCTTTAGCCGGAGGCGGTCCATCAACGGAAGCGTTGGAATTCCGAAACTTTAACGGCGAGTTCAACACTCTAATTTTGCCGAGAATAGAATGGTCTACTTCCCTGAGCATGTCTCTTATCTCAAAGTACGGGTCTTCAATTGATTGCCCAGCGGTCAAGACGGGAGCTGCAACGATACGGTAGCTCTGCAGTAGCATCGCTACTTCTGCCACCTTCTCAAACGTTTGTAGCCATGTTTCTATTATTTCTGTAACCTCTTTGTTATTTTTCACCCGGTTTTTCTCCGAGTTGAAGCGGGGATCGTCTACCAACTCAGGCCTTCCCATCACGTCTGTAAAGTTCTTCCATCCCATCTGTCCGCGAGCGCTGATAGCGATATAGCCGTCCGTTCCTTTATATATTCCGTGAGGGCTCAAATCAGAATTGAACCTGCCCACCCTATGACTTTCTATTTCCCCGTTTGTAAACAGATGCGTGCCGATGGCTTGGTGGAGCATTGTCACAGCACAATCCAACATGGCAATGTCAATGTATTCACCCTGCCCTGTTACCGATCGGTTGTACAGCGCAGCACATATGGCGCCAAAAGCATTGAGACCCGCGAGAAAGTCCGTTATTGGAACACCAACAAGGCTGGGGGGCGCATCAGGCTCGCCAGTAAGGTCAAGCAAGCCACTCTGAGCCTGGACTGATAAGTCCACCGCCAATAATTCCGATTTGGGGCCGTATTGTCCCCATCCTGATATGGAACACATGATTATTGAAGGATTCACTGTTCTAAAAGAATCGTAATCAAGATTAAACCCTTTCATGGTACCGGGACGAAAGTTCTCAACGACTACATCACAAACCTTCGCAAGCTTCATGATAAGATCATGGGCTTGACTATTTTTTAGATCGATTACAATACTTTTTTTGGCGCAGTGATTAAAGATATAGTCGATCCCCTGTCCTTTGAAAAAAAACGGTATCGACCTGTTCATTTTTCCACCTGGTTTCTCTATGCTGATCACTTCACAGCCACAATCAGCCAGGTATCTGGTACAAAAGGGTCCTGCCAATGCGTCAGTGAAATCGAGTATACGAACACCGCTCAGTATTTTCTTCACTATTGTCTCCTTTCGTTGAGACGTCCAGTTCGCTGTAAACTATCAGTCGGTTCTAGATACAAGTTTTACAGTGGCTTGTGCAAGCGTACACTTCAGCCCCGAAAACATATTTTCAGACCACGCATCTATGTCAACTAAATGCATCCCCTCATCAACGTATTTCCTTGTTACCTTACCCTTTAACCACACGGTTTCGCCTTGGAACCAGATGCCGCGATGTTCGCACGTGAGCCGGGTTACAAACCCATCGTCCCCCATCCAATTTGACAAGAGGTGACCAATGTTCCCTTCGTTCTGACGGCCTGTAGAGTGCGCATAAGGCAGACCCATAACACGGGCCATCGAATCAAGGTAATGCCAGTCTATGGCAAGATGATGTTCACCGGTTTCGGGATCGATGTGGGCGCGACCCAAATTTTTCTTAAGCACCTTCCATTTGAGGGCAAAGGCCATACTGTAGCCGCCCACGCCTATGTACGAAACAATATCGGACACATCGAGTGGCCCCTTGACAAGTGGTGTAAGTTCCTCACCCTCCTGAACTTCTTCCCAGTAACGAACCTCAGCACCCCTTCTGTTTCTACCCTCCAGTTCGTCATCGTAGAAACGGTGAATCAAATCCAGCTGTTTCTGCGTATATCGATGCCTCTCTCTTCCTTCATAGCTTTTTGTGACCTTCTCTTTCATTCCTGGCGGTATAGCGGTAACAATCTCATTGGCTGTGGCGACAGCTACCACTTCTTCGCGTTGATTGATATAGGTTCTTTGGTTGCGAGGGACAAACAATCTGTAGGGCTTTCCAGATACAACTTTCTCCTCAATTCCAAGATACTTGTTAATTACACGGAACCTGTCACCGGGACGAATAACTCTGAAACACTTGTGGTCCGTCCCTCCATGAAAGGTATTCCATCCGGGGATGTCGGCCTTTTCAGGAAACGACCCAGCCCAGGCGATTATCGTTTCAAATGTCGGCGGTGCAATCATGGATCCCCATGCCGTGTTTCGTCCGTACGCAGGATCGTGAAACAGAGGGTCCGCGTTCCCAATCGCCTGAACGAATCTCCGGATAAACTCCTCAGACACTGACAACTCGTTTACCGGAAAGGTATAAGCAGCGTCCCACTCATACGGCACCGCGCTTGTCTTACCGGCCTTATCCCTGTCTTTCGCTAGATGCTCCTCTATGACCTTGGTCCATTCCTCTGCGCTCATGGTTCCATTTTCCCATCTGGTCCGCATCTCTTCCGGGCTATATTCTGTCATGGTCCCGCTCCTTAGGTTTGAGGTTCAATATTGAACTAGACTGCAAACAAACCAAATAGATCGCGGTCTAGCTCTCAGCCAATATTCCTTGCATCCGTCCCTTTCCGGTTACAGCACAACAGTTGTCCGTACCCTGACAATATATTTGTATCACCGGCCATAAAACATGTCAAGCGCCAGTAAGAAGTAAACCCAAATTCGGGCTTCCGATGCGTCAATTGAGAGAAAGCTACGTCCAAGCCTTGACATATATATAATGCCTGTAATTTCTGCTTCTTATCAGCATCAGCAATGACTGCTTACGTTCTCATTTGCTGCTAATTAGAGAACCGGGGACGATCCATCCGCGGGTCGTTCATACTCCTTGACAACCTGCAATGCGTATGCTATAAAGCCACTAATAGTCAGTATACGGACAATAGTCGATTATGCGTCGCAATGAGAAAATAAGAGTTCTTAAAGGTATAATGCCAGGTTAGCAACGTGATTTTCAATTAATTACTCGCTACGGCAGTTAAAGTACACGAGGGAGGGTGATGAAAATGAAATTATTGCGGGCAAAACAACTCCATTTGGTTATCATCTGCATACTCTCTGTAAAGGTCATTTTAGGATTTGCAGCTTTGGATGCAAACGCAGCGGCCAAAGTCACCGTGCAAAAGCAACCACAGTATGGCGGAATCTTAAGGGTAGCATATGCCTTTGAAGGTACCTTCATAGGGTATCCTCCAAAGATTACAAATGCATATGGCTATCAAGAGGCGGCTCCGGCAATAGAAAAGCTGTTGGATACAGACAAATCAGGAGCCCTTGTTCCTAAGCTAGCCACCGGTTATAAGCTGAACACGGCGGCCAAGACAATCACCCTTTTTCTCAGAAAAGGTGTGAAGTTCCATGATGGCACAGACTTTGATGCTGAAGCAGTGAGATGGAACTTGGAACAATACATGAAGAATAAATCGCCCGGTACCCCAAAATGGAAATCGGTAGACGTCGTCGACAACTATACAGTTCGCATCAACCTCACTGACTGGGACAGCACTGCCATTATCGCTCTCTCGGAAACTGCCGGCCTTATCATATCGCCAGCGGCGTTCAACAAGAATGGAGAGGCCTGGGCGTCAAACAATCCCGTAGGCACCGGTCCGTTCCAGTTTGTCAGTTGGGTAAAAGATACAAAAGTTGTCTACAAGAAGTTTCCTGGGTACTGGGACAAAGGGAAACCGTATCTTGATGGAGTTGAATGGAATATTATCACTGACGCGAACACGCGGGAAATAAGCTTTAGGACGGGTGAGCAAGACTTACTTTCATGGCCAGAATTGCAGAACCTCGACAAGCTGAGGAAAGATGGCTTCATTGTTGACCGCCATATAGGTCCTCCATTTGGTCTGGCGCTTATTCCTAGCTCTGCTGATAGGGATTCTCCCTGGTCTAAAATCAAAGTGCGTCAAGCAGCTCAGTACGCCATTGATACTGTAGCAATCAATAATACCATATTATACGGGGTGCAGAATCCTTCAAACCAGTTACCCAATAAAGGCAGCTGGGGTTGGAATCCTGATATAGTCGGATATCCATATAACCCCGACAAAGCAAAAAAATTACTTGCAGAAGCCGGCTACCCGAATGGTTTCAAAACTAAGATAATAGCCCGAAAAGATCCTATAAATGATCTAATTTTTACTGCCGTTCAGGGGTATCTCAAAGCGGTTGGCATCGATGCGGAACAAGAGCAGATAACATCGCCTGCTTACGACAGGCTTGCCACCAGCAGCGCATGGGACGGTCTATTACAAAGTGCGCTCGGAAGTTCGTCCGACATTACTCTCGATCTTGTGAAGAGATATATTGGCCCTCCGGAAGGAGCCTGGTTCAAAAGCATGCTGATACCAGATGACTATCGAAAAGCTGTCCTGGATGCAGTACGCGCAACTGATTTCGGAACCAAGAAGAAATCGGTCCGACGCGCCATGAAATTATTCACGGACAAATATTGTCTGACCCTAAATATCTATAGCCAAAATTTCTACTGGGTAGAACGTGTACCAGTCCACAACTACGGCATCAATGAAACGACCAACCAGATGCAATGGACACCGGAATCCACTTGGTTTGAAAAGAAATAGCGTAGCCATTCTGAAAGAGGGTTATGGGGGATGAAGATAAGTTACTAGCCTTAAATAGGTGGGAGGTAGTACATGAACAAGGCTATTGTCATCTATTTTTCACAATCCGGAAATACGAAGAAGATCGCAGAGGCAATACATAAAGGAATAGAGTCCGCCCTTGGGAACTGCGAGTTGAGCAGGCTCAAAGATATTTCTGCGAGAGAGTTGATTCCATACGATATCATCGGCCTGGGGTACCCAGCCTGGTCGAGCAAGGAGCCTCCTAATGTCAGAACCTTTATTAGCCAAATGGTCTCCCTGGAGGGAAAGCATGTCTTTGCCTTCAGCACACACGGAGCCCTTCCATCTGGCTTAGTATCAAGCATTGCTCCGCTCGTGAGACAAAAGGGCATGAAGATGGTAGGCTTCAGGGACTGGTATGGGGGCGTAACGATGCCTCACATCCCAAAACCATATATGACGGATGGACACCCTGACGAGATTGACCTTAAAGAAGCAGAGGGCTTTGGCACACAAATCTCTGAGTTAAGTCAAAGGATCTATCGCGGAGAAAGCCATCTCCTTCCCGTGTTCACGGAAAAAAGTGACCATAAGCTCCACGGCCAACATGTGAAAATGCCGGCGGACCTTGCTGAGGCCCGTCGTCTGACCAAGCTCAGCATGAAGATTAACCAGGAGAAATGCACCCGATGTAATCTCTGCGTTGACAATTGTCCTGTCAATGCAATTGATTTTACAGTGTCCCCGCCCATCTTCAAAACTGACCTTTGCGTTCCGTGCTGGTATTGTGAACAGATCTGCCCCGCGGGTGCGATTGAGGTTGACTACGAACTATACGCGAGATTTCACGACAAGTATAATGTAATTGAACTCAACGCGACGTTAGAGACGGCTGAGGCAGAGGGCCGTTTCCGGAGGTTGGTGTCATTCCAAGACATCAAGCTAGATGCTCATTGGTACAAACAGTCAAAGCATCCGCGACTCCTTGTGCCCTGACGATTTCATAGTTCTTTGGCGTTGTATCGCGCAAAAGCAGGCTCTCGGTAGCCCCAATGTATAAGATCAGGTTCTTAGCTCTTTGTGGCGAAATTTTAATAGGTGTATTCATCCTTTTGAACGGCACGAAATACATGGCTAACACAAAGAGATGAAATAGGCACATGAACTTACCTTATGCGCCGCAATCCCGAATCAGTAAAGGCAAGGAAAAGAGGTTCAGACTAACTTAATGTGGCCTCGGTGAACTCTTCGCCCTTTTTGGATGACTCGTTTTGAGAACAACGATAATGGAAAGGAGGAACGTGTTGTGCTGCAAGAATCCGATTTGAGTCGAGAAGAAAACTTGTTCAACAAAACCCGAGCAACCCTCGTAATAAAGAGCCTGGGGAGACGAAACATAGAGGGTTATTACGTGTCAGATCGAACGGAAGCACTCTCTGCTGTCATGGAAATGATTCCTCCCGGGGTAGTAGTGGGCAGAGCAGACTCGGTGACGCTCTTCGACCTGGGAATCATGCCCGCTTTGATCGAACGAAATCAAAACAAGCTCATTGATCCTTTTGAGAAGGATGAGAAAGGTCTTCTTCCTGAAGTTGACCGCAGACGCCAACTTCAACGTGAAGCTTTGCTTTCAGATATATTCCTCACCGGTACAAGTGCGATCACTCTGGATGGAAGGCTGGTCAATATTGACGGGACAGGCAATAGAGTTGCAGCAATGACCTTTGGGCCCAAGAAAGTAGTTGTGGTCGCAGGCACCAATAAGATAGTAAGAAATGTGGAAGAAGGTCTGCAACGCATTCATGGTATCTGTACCCCCATGAATATTATCCGTCACCGCCTGAAACATGGCACTGAAGTGCCCGATGAACCGCCCTGCGTGAAAACAGGTAAATGTGCGGACTGTTACCATGAGTGGAGGATTTGCAGATACACGATGATCATCGAAGGTCAAATGCCTCCCGATAGGAACCGCATCAAAGTTGTATTAGTTGGGGAACCAATGGGGATATAAAGGCACCACCCAGGCACAATGCCACGCGCCCCTGTCTGCTTATCTACATACTCCGCAGGCAGCCTACGCAGAATAGCGTAATGCCTTGAGTTCGGCGACAAATTGGCTTGCGCTTCCCCTCCAGACTCCTCCGTGATAGCAGATCACTGTCTCAACATCGTATGGAACCAACTTATCCAGGGACTTGACTGCTAGGGACGGATCGAAACTTGCAAATTTCGGGAGTGTATGCAGGCTCTTGTTTTCGACACAAAGGGCATCGCCGGCCACCAGTGTCTTGCTCTGCGCGATATAGAGGCAAATATGGCCGGGTGTATGGCCCGGTGTATGAATGACTACAATTCCTCCACAGAAAGGCAATTCCTCACCGTCTTCCAGAGTCCTGTCGACGCTGACCGCGAAATCAAGATAGTCGAGTTTTTGTTGCAGGAAGATAGCTTTCGTCTCCGGAGGATATGGACTGTCAGGGGCTTCGGCCAGAATAACTTTACAAGGTAGGGCCCGTCCTTCGATGTACTGCCGCTCCTCTTGGTGGCTGAGGACCGATGCCTTTTGAGGCAGGTTGGTCAGAACACTACGGAGGCTCCCTGTGTGGTCACGATCATGATGGGTAATAATGATCTTGTCAATATTCTCAAACAACGCCCCGGAGGACGCGACGGACCGTCTGATGGCGGGGATTTGCCCTGGGAATCCAGCATCAACAAGAATTGCTGCCTCACTGTCCCAGATCAAGGTGGGGTAGATCGACGTCTTCGTTCCTCCCATCGTGGCGGGTATCTCTAACGCCTCAACGCCTCTTGCTATCATCATGCTTGCCCCTCCTCCACTGTTATCGTGGTATACGGTAATCACATTTTGGTCACGGCTAATCCTGACCTGTCTCCATACATTATACCACCCCTAAAGTCACTTTTCGCCATTTCTATGCGTAATCCAAAGTTTTTGTTAGTATCGTCAATGCAAAATCAGCAACTGAAAGTAATGGCGTTAACTTCGAGGAATCTGGGACCCCATGTGGGGTTTTGTAGGGGTACTCATATTTCATGCAGATAAATTTGTGATGTAAATTTAGGCAATTATAAAACCCGTTGTATAGACGGCCTCTCTTGCCGAGGAGGTGTACCATTCCCGGGCGCATTCATTCTTGGACCACAAAAGATACGATAAAGGAGGGCGAAGAATCCTCGTTATTCTTTGTCAATCCAGGGGTAATAACTTTCCGACAAATAGACGGCAGCCAAAGGATTATGTCCCGTGACCCTGTCTTTCACGGCCAGTACCGTGGTGAGCGCCTTGGCGTATTTAAGAAAAAGAGAATCGTGGCCG
>DATKMQ010000159.1 GCA_035541755.1 Syntrophorhabdaceae bacterium | reverse complement strand
TACGGACGATACGGATACAGACGGATAACAGCCATGCTGAGAAGCGAAGGATACAAGGTCAACCATAAGAAGGTGGAGAGGATCTGGAGACAGGAAGGGTTGAAAGTACCGAAGAAGCAACCCAAGAGGGGTAGGCTCTGGTTGAACGACGGTAGCTGTGTACGATTACGCCCTTTACATAAAGACCATGTATGGAGCTACGACTTCATCTCAGAGAGAACAACAGACGGACGGGCATTCAGGATCCTTGCTGTCATCGATGAATACACCAGGGAGTGCCTCCATATCACCATAGCAAGACAATTGAACTCCCAGGATGTACTCAATGCACTCTTCCATCTCTTCGTCATGAGGGGTGTCCCAAACTACATAAGATCGGACAACGGGCCTGAGTTCACCGCTAAGGCGGTACGGAACTGGCTCAATGGTCTCGGAGTGGGTACCCTCTTCATAGAGCCGGGAAGCCCCTGGGAAAATGGTTATATAGAATCGTTCAACGGGAAGTTGAGGGATGAACTCTTAAACCGGGAGATCTTCACCACCCTCATGGAGGCAAAGATACTCATAGAAGGATGGAAAAGAGAATATAACACCATCAGGCCGCACAGTTCCCTGGGGTACAAGCCCCCAGCGCCTGAAGCAGTGATGGCTCATGACGGATATTTTATGGAAAGACTCACTCTGAAGGTGGTACAATGAATGGGGGCAGGTCATTGGTTATTGTCGTGGTGGTGGAACGCCCCAAGAAGAAGACCGGTGATAACGAGGACACCGAGGCAAAGCGCTAAACCCCGGCATATTTTGCGGCCCGATTCACTGGAAGAATAAACCATGTGTATTTATATACATTCCTCAAGAGGCTGTCAACAATCCAGGAGTCTCTCAGGGCTGTAACCATTTTCAGGCTTCTCATGCAAAGTCGCTTTCTCGAGGACAGATCATACATACTACCCTTGAATGAGAAAGAGGGTTAAACGATAGCGCATCTTTTTTAACAGAGAATTAACGTCTTCTATCCATCCGATTAACAATAGACGCGTAAGGTTATCCCATGGACAGGTTGGATTCCCAGACAGTGAAGAGGAAGCGAGGACGCCCTGTTCGTACACGAGGCATCGGGGAATAAAGCCGGGTGGGCGGCGGTCCTTGAGGTGGCCATTGCTTTGCGGAGAATCCCGAGAACACGATCTCGAAAGGCGCGCAAGGAGGTGAAGAGCGAGGCAGGAGCGAATATCAGGATAGAACAAGGGCGCAAACTTGGAGACAAATCCGATAAACACCAAATTCAGGAGGATATAGTTATGAAGAAACTATTTTGTGTGCATAGGCAGAGCGTTTGGGCGCTTGCACTGGCCATTGTGGTGACCGGCTGGGTAACAGGCGCGTCAGCGAAACCATGGAAGTTTGGCGTTATGGGGGATACACAGTGGACAACTGCCGATCCCGCCGGTACAAATCCCTACACCGTGCCCGTTTCTATTATTGACCAGGTTGAGCAGCAGTTCATCAATGCAGGCGTGAAGTTCGTAATCGAGGTAGGCGACCTCACAGATGATGGAAACGACATTTCCGAAACGACCCGTGCGAACGCGGCACAGGCCCTGTATAACGCAGGCATAGGCTTCTTCCCGATGCGTGGAAACCACGAGACCTACGGCTCCGGAAACAGTTATGCCATGCCCATTTTTAAAACAAGTTACCCGCAGACGCAGTGCGTGGGCCCTCACGTTTTTGGCGCGCATGACTGCACCAGCCCTACCCTTCCCAACCCCAATTCCACCGACCTTCTCGGCTTGAGCTACAGCTTTGACTACGGCCGTAGAGGAAACAACGCCCGCTTTGTCATTATCGACCCCTGGGTAACCCCGAGCGTGGATGTCAATGCCGCCGGCTATGATTTCGGGTGGTCCATCGCGCAACAGCAGGGGTGGATTAACGACCGCATCAACAAGATGACCCGGGGCGCCGAGCATGTATTCGTTTTCTCTCACCAGCCGCTCATCGCGGAGAACCATCAGGATTGCATGTTTCAGGGTTACACCAACGCCAATCCATCCATGCAGAATGCGTTCTATGCCAGCTTGCAAAATAACGGCGTAGCATACTACATTTCGGGTCATGACCACATCCATCAGCGCTCGCTCGTCGTGAGCCCAGACAGCACTCACAGCGTCCACGAGCAGATCTGCGCCTCAAACAGCAGCAAGTTCTACACACCCAAGACATTGGACAATCCCAGCTGGTTCGGCCAGAAGTCCCGTGAGACCTCCCTTTCCCAGGAGAAGTATACGGTCGGCTACTACATCTACACGGTCGACGGCCCTCGTGTGACGGTCGACTACTATTCCGACAGCCATGGCAACTGGCTCTCAGATGCGAATTATCCTGATGGTACGAACGATCTGGTCAATTATCCGCTTAACGTCACGCCCGTCTTCAACTTCGTGAAGAAAGAAACGTGGGGTTACAGCCAGAACGGCAAAGAGATCCTTGTGGCTCAGGGCGGGAGCTACGTCCTGACCGATGACACGTTGAAGGCTCTCTTAAACGGAGAGGGTGGCTATGTAGGCACTAAGGCACAGATCCTCAATGGCACCAACAACAGCACGGCAAGAGACGGCAGCCTCAATACCACAGGCGGCGTGGGTCGAGAACTGACCAAAGCAGTCGATACCGGATGGGCCCCGAGAAACGAAGATACTATCAGTGACATATTCTTTCTGTGGGGGCTCGGTGAACTCGGCGCCACCACCACCGATACGTATGCGGTGTCCGTCTCCTTCGAGCCGAGAATGGTGCGAGAAGGCGTAAAACATGTGTTTCTCGCCACCAGGGATGGTCACGGCCACTGGGTAAAAGCAGGCAATAACTTCGTGGTTGGTCCGTACGAGTCGCACTACTCAGTCGGTACCTATGGCGTCGATCCCAAGACCAAGACGGCCTGGGCCGTAACTAACCAGGTGGGTGGGGAATTCGCCGTTATGCAGGGGTACCCTGAACACGAGAAATGGGAACGCGGCGATCACTTCGAAGACAAGATGTTTTAACCGTCTCCGGCCAGGGGGGCTATTCAAGAAATAGATCTCCCGTAAAGATAACGTTGCAGGCAGGGATCGCTTTCGATCCCTGCCTTTATTTGTTCATTCTTTTAGGCAAGATTAGAAGGAACTTACACGCAGATACGCGCACAGGTGCCTTTTTAGTGGAAAACCTTGCAGACCATTTTCCGTGGTATAATAGGTGCGGATGAGTCAAGAAAGCGTGGGAGATGAGGCTTCAGCACAATCGGCGCACATCACAGCCATCCGGCGGAATCGGGCTGAGCCTTCTGCGGAGAACATAAAATTTGTGTTCTATCCTCGGATCACCATATGATTATCTCCCCTGCGCGAGCAGAACAAATTGCAAAAGCCTTTTAGATCGGGAAAGGCAAAGTCGAGAAAGAACCACTCCTCATTGAAACCAAAGGAGAGCACTCATGAGTGAACCAGAATTTGACCTTGCAGAGTTAAAAAAAGTCGGGATGATTCAGCAGAAACAGAAAGAATACTTTGCCTTGAGGCTTCATGCGGTGGGAGGCGATTTTACGGCTGACCAGATGAGGAAAGTGATTGAGGTGGCGGAAACCTATGGCAAAGGTCGCATCCATCTGTCGACGAGGCAGGGCATCGAGATTCACTTCGTCCATCACACCAACCTGGAGAAAGCCCGCAAAGAACTCGAATCGTCCGGTATCACTATGGGCGCGTGCGGTCCCCGTATCCGGATCGTGACAGCTTGTCCCGGAGAAGCGACCTGTAAATTCGGTATCATAGAAACGAAGGAGGTTGCTCAGTACCTTGACAGTACGTATTTCCGGCAAGACACACCGTACAAGTTCAAATTAGCCGTCACCGGCTGCCCTCACAATTGCGCCAAGGCAAACGAGAACGACATCGGCGTTATGGGTGGCATCATACCGGTGTGGAATGAGGCTACCTGCGGTGACTGTATGGTCTGTGTGAACGTCTGTCCTACCGGCGCCATGGGCAAGGTGGGCGACGGCTACGTCATAGAATCGAAACGATGCATTAATTGCGGCATCTGCGCATCGCAGTGCCCCACTGGGGCATGGTCTGTTCTTGAGAGGGGCTATATTCTCTGGCTGGGAGGCACGCTGGGTAAGTTACCGCGACTCGCAACGAGATTACCCGGACTCATCTCTCAGAAAGAAAAGCTCTACGAGATGATCGAAAGGGCGATTGGGTATTACAGGAGAGAGGGACGCAAGAAGGAGAGATTCGGACATACTTTGGAGCGTATGGGAGTGGAAAAGGCACTGCAGGAGATTGTAAGATAGGACTTAGTGTCTCTTTAACCCGCCCCGCTCATTATTATGTCCAGCCATTCAAAAGACTCTTGCGCGACTTTTAGGCCAGTCCATATCGGCAGGAAACTGGTTAACCTTAGATTACCGAATATCACTCCCTATTAATCTCATCTGTTATCTCATTCGCACCTTTACGGAAATTTCAGCGATCTCCGGGCGGCCGGAGATTGAAGACTGCTATAAGGGTGTGTGCCTTCCGCACGTCACGGGGTGAGAGATCAGGTGGCACGCCCTTGGCGCCGAACCGTTTCTGAACCATATACCGGGCGCAAGCCGAATGGTCGCCGTGGCAATAGTCCTTCTTGATTAGTTCCGGACGGTCCGGCATTTTTTTCATTTTGCCCTGAAAGAAAAAACACTCCCGCAGATATTCGCAGTCTTTCATCGCTCGCCTCCACAAACGAATTCCAGATAATAGGTCCATCCAAGCGTGTTGCGTGTAGAACCAGGCAGTGAGCTAGGGACTAACCGTGAATGGACAGCTATAGCAGCCCATTGGTTTGACCCAGCATTTACAATCTCCGGACGGGTAGGAGATTGAGGTGCCTTCTATAAGATGGGGATCTGTACTCGCCGACACAAATATCTCCCACGTTTATTATCGGCATGATTCGAAATAACTTAAGCCCCGCACCTCACCCGCGCTCTACCCCGCTTCTGCGCAGCTCCCTGTTTCCAAGAGACGTACCTCACTTCGCAGTACAGCAAGAATGTTTGCAAGGTGGATTCAAGAGGCAAAACAGAGCGGATTGAGCCAAAAAACAGGTATTGATCACAACATATTTAGTATTGTCACCACTGGAACTGGTCTTTCCACTCAGAAGATCCAAACTTTCTGGTGTAGTAATCCCCAAGTTTCCCCATGAGCCCTTTCCATCCCGATCGGTAGTCATACTGGAGAACATCTTCAAGAAAAGGAACTATCTCGCCCAGTTTATCCTTCGGCAAATAGGCCATCGCACCCATATCGTGGGATTTCTTCAGCGCCTCAGGATTCAGGGCATGGGCCGTGAGCATGGCAACCTTACATCTTTTCGCAACGGCGATTTCGAGCAAATCGAACCCGCGGACGCCCATAATATCGAGAACAACGAGATCGTATTCATTCGCCTCGAGAAGCTCCGCTGCATCTGCAAAATTCATCGCCTTCTCGATTTTGCAGTCAGGACACGCGTCGAGTATTTCCTTTTCAAGGACTGCCAGAATATCCGGTTCATCGTCAACGAGAAGCAGCTTCTTCTGACTCAGAATTGATTCTTCCATAATTACCTCCTCATATCCTTATTACTCGATCCATGCTCCCTATGATGTCTCGATCCTAAACAAATATATCATATGGAGATGTCTCTTGACAAACTCAATTGGTTGGATAGAGACAGGTTCTCTCTCATTTCACGGCTGCGATTCGCGTTATTCTTCTTGAAAATCTCCCCGTATTGCAAGAGAATAAGTACGTATGGTAAAGAGGGGTACAGGTTACGGAAGGAACATGGGCTCATTCGCCGATTGATCCACGACATCCGGTCGGTGGAGCCATAAACGCTGGCAAGGGGATAATATGGAAGAGGCTCAGACCCACGTAGTGAGAATCTATGCCGATGAGGAGGGTAATTCTTGCCTGGAAGAGCTGCCGATCACCGCAGGGAGATCCCCCGGTCAAACCCGGCAATCTTTCGTCACGGCGGGGGCGGAACTTACGCTCAAGGAATACAGGGCAAAGTATTCCAACGACTGGCATCTGGTACCGTGTCGCAGGTTCGCCATTACGATCGTGGGTGAGCTTGAGGTTGAGGTCTCAGGCGGTATCCGACGGAAGATTAACACGGGCGAGCTTGTCTTCCTGGAGGACACCCGGGGCACAGGGCACGTCACTCGTCTTTCCGAGCGGGTAACAAACCTCTTCATCGATGTGCCTGATACCTTCGACGTTGTCGCGTGGGCCCGGGGCGACACGTGACACCCGCGTGCTTGCTGCGTTTAGCTTGTTGGGCATTGCCGGATGAGTATACTATGGCAAGAGACGAACGGGCTCAGAAAACATTACCCTGTAATTCGCGGGAAAGGAGTCAGAATCATGGACAATAACATTGAAGGAAAAATCGTGGTCATTACCGGCGCGAGCAGCGGACTGGGTGAGGCAGCAGCGAGATACCTCTCGGCTCAAGGCGCGACCGTTGTGTTGGGCGCCAGACGCGCCGACCGTATCAAGTCAATCGCAGATGAACTGGCGCGCAAGGGCGGCAAGGCGCTCGCCGTAACAACAGATGTCACGCACTTCGATGAGGTCAAACGATTGGTCGACACAGCCGTGAACGCATACCGGCGTATCGATGTGATGATCAACAACGCCGGGCTCATGCCCAATTCGCCCATCGAGCGTCTCAAAATCGACGATTGGGACCGGATGATTGACGTGAATATCAAGGGCGTGCTGTACGGCATTGCCGCAGCGCTTCCCTATATGAAGAAGCAGATGGCCGGACATATCATCAATGTCTCCTCCATAGCCGGCCACAAGATCCCCCGTCCCGGCACTACTGTATATGCGGCGACCAAGCATGCGGTGCGCGCGCTTTCCGAAGGTCTGCGTCAGGAGGTAAAGCCCTATAACCTGCGCACAACGGTTATATCTCCGGGTGCGGTAGACACAGAACTGCCCGAAAGCGTCACTGAGGCGGACATACGGGAGAACGTACGCAAGATTTACGAGATAGCTATTCCGGCTGAGTCTTTCGCGCGTGCAGTCGCCTTCGCCATAAGCCAGCCCCAAGACGTGGATATAAACGAGATTCTGTTCCGGCCCACGCGTCAGGAGGTCTAAGCCGGCGATGGTGATACCCAAATCCCTAACCATGCTTACGTATTGTTACCCAGGCGTCCTCCGGCAACAATCCATACTCGCTTTCCTTCACCCCATGGTAGATTTCCCGCAGAGAACTTATATTTAGCAAGACCATCAGGCTGAGAATTATAGAAAGGGGAGCGTCCATGATCAGGAAGTTTCTCTCGTTGCCTATTCGCACCCATCTTATTATCCTCCTTTCCATTCTGGCGTTCCCCTGTATCGTTCTTATAGTCCGGTCGGGCATTGAGCAACGCGGCAACGCCGTAGAGAATGCAAAGAAAGATTGTCTGGCGGTCGTCCGGACTATCGCCGCCGAGCAAGCAGTCGAGGTCGCGGGGGCCGAGCAGTTAATGACCGCGCTCTCCCTCGTCCCTGAGGTACACGCCCGAAATATCGCGGCCACCAACGTGCTCCTCGCCAGTCTTGTGCGGCAAAATCCACAGTACGCCAACATCGTCATAGCTGACAAATCGGGTTCGATCTGGGCGTCGGCGCTACCGTTTACCGGAAAACGGTCCATGGCGGATAGAAAACATTATCAGGACGCGATCCAAACCGGGACGTTCGCGTCGGGCGAATATAATGCGGGCAGGATTACGGGCAGAGGCATGATGGGCTTCGGCTATCCGGTAAAGAACGCCTCGAATAAGATCATCGATGTGATAGCGGTCTCTGTTGACCTCGGATACAGCCAGCATACGTTCGAGAGCATCGCCCCCGGCGCCGGGACGTCGTTCAGCATAACCGACCGTCAGGGCACAATGATTATCAGGGACTTGAGGGACTCTCTTTCGGAAAGACTCATCGGAAAACGTGATACTAATAGCGAGCTTTTTACCAGGGCTCAGCAGGGCCCCGAGGAAGGGACCTTCGAAGCCATGGGCAACGATGGCCGATTGCGGCTTGTTGCCTACAAGAGGTTGACCCTTCCCCAGGCATCCGAGCCGTACCTCTACGTGCGATCCGGCGTACCACTCGCCTTCGTCACCTCAAAGGCCAATGCGGCGATGTCTAAGAATCTGGGTGCTGTGGTGCTCCTTTTCGGAATAGGATTCTTGATAGTCTGGTTCCTTGGAAAACGCGTAATAGTAAGTCCTATCATGCGTCTCAAGGAAGCATCGCGTGAGCTCGCCACTGGCGAACACACGGTCGTGGCTTCTCAGGTAGTGCGGGTCAGAGAACTTCGAGACCTGGCACGAACGTTCGATGGCATGTCGACGTCTCTTGCGGAAAGAGAGGCTGCCCTGCGTGAGAGCCAGAGCCTTTTGCGCGCGATCATGGAGAATACTTCCGATCCCGCGTACGTCAAGGACGCTCAAAGTCGGATCCTTATGTGCAATCCGGCCATGGGGAAGGTTGTCGGTAAACCTCTTGACGAGATCACAGGCAAAACCGACAGTGAGTACTATGGTAACCCGGTCGTGGGTGAGATATTACGCACCCATGATGTCTATGTGATGGAATCAGGCCAGTCTTTGACCCTGGAAGAAACAGTTCCAACACCGGACGGTGATCGAACGTTTCTTTCCAACAAGGCGCCTTATCGGGACGTCTCAGGCAATATCATCGGCATCATCGGCATATCTCACGACATAACTGAGCATAAGCGCTCAGAAGAGGCCGTGCTCAGGCATCTGGCGATTCAGGATGGTATAAGCAAAATATTAAGGGCGGCGCTGACGAGTGCAACCGAACGAGAACTTGGCCGCATCTGCCTCGACGTTTCCGAAAAAATCACAGAGAGCAAATTCGCTTTTATCGGCGAGGTCGGCCGAGACGGCCATTTGTACGACATTACAATCAGCGACCCTGGCTGGGAAGCCTGCACCATGTACGATAAATCAGGACACCGCAGGCCTCCGGGCAATTTCCTCGTGCACGGTCTTTATGGATGGGTGCTCTCGGAGGGCAAGTCATTATTCACAAACGACCCCTCGAACCACCCGGGTAGTATCGGCCTTCCCGATGGCCATCCGGCGCTCACTGCCTTTTTGGGTGTTCCGCTCGTAAGCCAGGGAAAGGCCATCGGGATCGTAGCCGTGGCCAACCGGCCAGGCGGCTACGACCAGGGACGACAAGAAGCCCTGGAAGCGCTTGCACCCGCCTTAGTGGAATCCTTTGAGCGCAAACGCGCCGAAGAGGCTCTGCGCAGGGCCCGCGACGAACTTGAACTCCGCGTCGCCGAGCGAACCACCGAACTTCAAAGCGCCCACAATACCTTGAAGGCAGAGATAGCAGAGCGTAAGCGTCTTGAAGATGAGCTCCGTCAGGCCCAGAAGATGGAAGCGTTGGGAACGCTCACGGGCGGCATCGCCCACGACTTCAATAATATCCTTGCCGGCATCATCGGCTTCACTGAGATGGTTTTAGATGATGATCTTCCTCCGGACAGCCCGGCAATAAGGCACCTCCAACTTGTGCTCAAGGGTGCTTTGAGAGGACGCGACCTGGTGAAACAGATGCTCACCTTCAGTCATAAGACCGAGTACGATGTCAAGCCCATAGCGCTTGCTCCCCTTCTTAAGGAGACCGTCAAATTGCTTCGGGCCTCGATACCTACAACCATCGGAATCGAACTTAAGACACCCGCAACATCCGATACAGTCCTCGCCAATGCTACCGGGATACAGCAGATCATCATGAACCTTGCCACCAATGCTGCCCACGCCATGCGGGAAAATGGCGGAAAGATGACCATAACCTTATCCGACGCATACGTCTCGCCCGATCAAGAGTCTAAACCGGGCGCATACCTGGAGCTTATCGTAGAGGACACTGGAGTGGGCATAGATGCGAGTGTTCTGCACAGGATATTCGAGCCTTTCTTCACCACCAAGGAGACGGGCGAGGGTACAGGCATGGGGCTTGCGGTGGTCTACGGGATCGTCAAAAGCTTAAACGGGAACATCTTCGTTGAGAGCACGCCGGGGGCGGGATCTACCTTCCGGGTTGTTTTGCTCAAGGCCGAAATGGAGGAACCATCCGAGGATTCAACCTCCACGGCACTTCCTACCGGGCATGAAAAGATACTCTTTGTAGACGATGAGGAGATGCTGGCAGAATTGGGCGAGGACATCTTGAAGAGATTAGGGTACAGGGTCGCCTCAGCGACGAGCAGTAGAGAAGCTTTGAAACTCTTTTACCAGGATCCCTTGAGCTTCGACCTCGTCATCACCGATCAGACCATGCCTGAGCTGACGGGGCTGCGTCTGGCCGAGCGGCTACTCACCGTGCGCCCTGATCTTCCCATCATCCTCTGCACCGGCTTTGGCGACGGCGTTGATTCCGAGACGGCGAAGACGGCAGGGGTTAAGGGGTTTGTCATGAAACCCCTGGTGAGAAAGGAACTCGCCCAGATGGTAAGAGACGTGCTGGACGCCAAAGGTGAAGCCTGACGCCGTGGTGCGCCACCGTTGGCCGACCCGTTTCGGACTACAACCTCAGATAGCGCCTGGCGCACCCCCCTTTTTGCACAAAGACAAAAATATGATATATTAACGATACGCGTATTCCACGAGTGCGCCTACAACAGGAAGATACGCAAGGATACCGCGGGTAACGTCCCGAGATGATTTGTATGATCTCAACGGCGTTGTGTGCTGTGGGTTAGTAATACGCTCGTGGAGGGAGAATGAAGGACCTATCCAAAGCAAAGCAGGCTTTGCTCCAAGAAATATCTTCTTTAAAGGAAAAGATACGAGAACTCGAACAAGCCAAAGATGCGAGCGGACTTACTGAAGCGCTTCGCACAGAGGAAGAGCACCAGCGTTTGTTCGAGACCATGACCCAGGGGGTTATCTACTACTCGGCAACGGGCGAAATGGTTTCGGCGAATCCCGCCGCTCAGCGAATTCTGGGGCTTTCTCTCGAGCAGATGCTCGGAAAAACATTCGAACGCGCAAATTGGAAGCTGATCCGAGAGGATGGCTCCGAATTGCCCGCTGAAGAACATCCGATAAGGACGGTCCTCAGGACAGGCAAGCCGGTTGAGCGTTTTGTCCTGGGCATCCTTAATCCGGTCAAGGACACGCTCACCTGGCTGTCGACGAGCCAGATCCCGCTGTTTAATCAAGGAGAGACCTCGCCCTTTCAGGTATATGCCATGTTTGATGATATCACTGACCGCAAACTGGCGCAGGCTGAGGCCGAACACTTAGCATCGTTCCCCGAGCTTAACCTCAACCCGATCCTGGAAGTAAACTTGTCGGGCGAGATCATATTCTGCAATCCGGCCACGAAAAGAGTACTGAAAGATCTCGGCGGAAATGAGAGAGACCCCCACGTGTTTCTTCCCCCGGACTGCCAGGCTATCTTGAGAGACTGGAACAGAATAAATGATTTTACCCTGGTTCGGGAGATATCGGTCAGGGACAGGATCTTTGGCGAAACCATTCATCTTGTGGCCCGATTCGGCGTCATGCGCATCTATGTCAGCGACATCACCGAATACAAGAGATCGGAGGAGGCTTTGCGCATAAGTCAGCTCCGGCTCTCGGAGGCGATGGATCTCGCTCACATCGTTTACTGGGAGCATGATCCCATAGCCGGACTATTCATTTTGAACGATCCTTTCTATGCTTTGTATAGGACCACGGCCGAGATGGAAGGCGGATATGAGTTAACCACAGAAGAGTTCGCGAAACGGTTCATACATCCTGACGATTTGCCGCTCTTAAACGGTATCATGGGACAGACAGGCGCGGCAACGGATCAGGAATCCTTGACCGATTTTGAGCATCGCATCATTCGCCGCGATGGAGAAATACGCCATGTTCTCGTGCGCAGAAGGGTAGTGACGGATGATTCTGGCCGGATTGTGCGAAGATACGGTGTAAACCAGGATATCACGGAACGCAAACGGGCGGAGCAGAAGATCATAGAGTCGGAGCGATCTCTCCAGGCAATCCTTGCCGCTTCCCCCATAGGCATCGGCCAGGTGAAAGATAGGGTCATCCAATGGGTAAACGAGGCCATGTGCCAACTATCCGGCTATACGCTCAAGGAACTTAAGGGCAAAAGCACCAGAATTTTGCACGAAAGCGATGAATCATTCAGGTTGGTCGGCGAGTCCCTCTATACCATCGGAGAAGCCGAACACAGACTGGTAAGGAAAGACGGGACCTTGCGGGATATCTTCGTACATATCTCAACAACAGGCAGTTATTCCTTCACCTTCACCGTTACCGATATAACGAGGCTCAAACAAATCGAGAGAGACTTAAAGAAGAGCGAACTGCTCTATCGCACCTTGGTAGAAACATCATCGGAAATCATCATGCTGAGAGACGCCAACCGCAAGCGCGTATACGTGTCCCCGAACGTCACCAAGGTTCTCGGATATACCGTTGATGAGTTTCTCGCCGAAAGCCGGGCCGGCTTCGTGCACCCCGATTCAGCCGCAGCGGTGGATGCCACACGCCCCTGGGCCCTGGCGCACCCGGGTGAACCTGTGCATTTCGTAGCAAGGGGCCGCCACAAAGATGGCAGCTGGCGATGGTTTGAGTTTACGGTGAGAAACCTACTCCAGGACCCGAACGTGGCTTCAATGGTTTTCAACCTCCACGACATCACGGAGCTCAAAGAAGCTGAAGAAGCCTTAAGAGCAAGTCAGCTTCACTTAACCGAAGCAATGGACCTCGCCCATATCGTCTACTGGGAGTTCGATCCGGAGGCACAGACATATATATTCAATGATCCCTTCTATGCCCTGTATGGCACAACGGCCGAGCGGGAGGGTGGGTATAGAATGACAAGAGAAGAGTACGCAAAACGGTTTATATACCCCGATGACTTACCCCTATTCTATCAATTTGTGAAACAGAATACATCACGATCGGAACTCAATTCCGTTGGGCAGATTGAACACCGCGTCATTCGTCGCGACGGTGAGGTGCGTCATATAGTGGGGCGAGCAAGCGTGATTAAGGATGACTCCGGCCGCATCGTCAAAAGATACGGAGCAAATCAGGACATTACGGACCGAAAGAAAATGGAAGAAGCATTGCAGGAAGGCGAAGAAAAATTCAGAAGAATGTTCGAAGAAAGCCCTTTGGGTATGGTGATGGTCGACTCTGGTTTCCACTTTATCAGAACCAATGCTGCCTTCTGCAGAATGCTCGGGTATACGGAACAGGAACTGGCTGCACTCACATTCAAGGACATAACGCATCCCGAGCACCTCGATAGCGATGTGCGTAACGTAGGGGACCTGACCAGTGGAAAGATACCTCTGTACCGGACCGAGAAACGATATATCCGCAAGAATAAGACCATTCTTTGGGGATCGATTACCGTGAACATAATCCGTGACCGGGACGGTCAATTTTCGCATTTTCTTACCACGATAGAGGACATCAGCCAGCGGAAGCAAGCCGAAGAAGAGAAGAGACGTCTCGAATCCCAACTCCACCAGGCGAGCAAACTGGAGGCCATCGGTACACTGGCCGGAGGCGTTGCCCACGATTTTAACAATATCCTCACCTCGCTTTTGGGATATGCAGCACTGCTCAAAATGAAGTTGAATAACCCAACCCTGCAAGCGTACGTGGATCAGATTCTCTCCGCTTCGCATAAGGCCACGGATCTGATTCAAAGTCTTTTGGCGTTCAGCAGACAACAGGCAATCAGGCTCGAACCGGTGAGCCTGCACCGTATGATCCGAGGCACGGAGAAGCTTCTCAAACGCTTGCTCACAGAAGATATACGCGTTAGGACGATGCTATCGGAAGAGGACATTACGATCATGGCTGACGCGACACAGATCGACCAGATACTCTTTAATCTCGCCACCAATGCGAGAGACGCCATGCCGCAGGGCGGAGCCTTGACCATAGAGACAAAATCGGTGGAGTTAGACAACGACTTTCGGCGATTTTACGGATTCGGCGAACCGGGCCGCTATGCCCTTCTCGCCGTTTCGGACACAGGCGTGGGTATGGACGAGGCTACAAAGGAACATATATTTGATCCCTTTTTTACCACCAAGGAGGTGGGAAAAGGAACCGGACTCGGGCTTTCGACGGTTTACGGGATCGTGAAGCAACACAACGGTTATATTAACGTGTACAGCGAGCCAAACAAGGGAACGACCTTCCATATTTATCTGCCTGCCGTGGCTAAAGCGGGTGAGGATGACGCTTCCGCCCCCGCCCCGATCAAAGGAGGCAACGAAACCATCCTGATCGCAGAAGATAATGAACCACTCCGCACGCTCATTGGCAAGATACTCATGGAATACGGATATAAGACCATTGAAGCCGTTGACGGAGCGGACGCAGTTGAACAGTTCAAGAACGCCGTGAGCGTTGATCTTCTCCTCCTGGATTCTGTTATGCCAAGAAAGAACGGATGGGAAGCGTATCAGGAGATACGTAAAATCAAGCCGGATATTAAGGTGGTCTTCACGAGCGGCCACACGAGAGACGTGTTTCTGGATAAGGGGATTGAGGATGGAAAACTCAATTTCCTCAAAAAGCCTATCTTACCCCAGACCCTCTTGCAGAAGATTCGAGAGGTACTCGACCACGAGGATTCAAATTGAATCTAACCACACACCTTGTGTCAGCGGCATGGGTCGGGTCTTTACTATCCTCACTTCTATCCATCCCGTTCGCTATCGAGTTCCTTGAGCATGGGAGGGGCATATCGTTCCCCTGCTGAGGCCCCGAGCGGTACCGCTGCCTCAATTCTCACAAGATCCTCATGAGTCAGCGCCATGTCGCAGGCGTTAAGTGCGTCCGAGAGATCTTCCCGTTTACGCGCCCCTATCAGGGGAACGATATCCTTGCCTTGCGTGGCCACCCAGGCAATGGCAAGCTGTGAGACGCTCACACCCTTCTCATGTGCCACAGCACCAAGCGCCTCAACAAGGGCGAGGTTCTTCTCCAGATTGGGGGAGGTGAACCGCGGGTATCTCGCCCTCAGGTCGGAGGAAGCAGCCCTCTGTCTGTGCGAGCGGTTACTGATAAGGCCGCGCGACAGCACCCCGTATGCGGTTATTCCTATGCCCAGCTCCCGACAGGCAGGCAAAATTCGCGATTCGATGCCTCGTGAGAAAAGTGAGTATTCTATCTGAAGATCGCAGATAGGATGCGCGGCTGCGGCGCGGTGGATTGTCCCGACGCCGACTTCCGAGAGGCCGATATACCGGACATACCCGGCCTTCACCATTTCCCCGATTGCGCCGATGGTCTCCTCTACGGGCACGGCCCGGTCAAGCCTGGCGGGACGGTAAATATCAACATAGTCTACGCCGAGTCTCTTGAGCGAGTATGCCAGAAAGTTCTTCATGGCTTGCGGCCTGCAGTCGTTTCCGTTCCAGTTGCCCGCGGGATCCCTGAGCGCGCCGAACTTCACGCTTATGAGAACGCGGTCCCGCCCCATATTCTTCAGGGCTTCACGGATCAACATTTCATTATGTCCCATCCCGTAAAAATCGCCTGTATCGAACAAGGTGATCCCCGCATCGAAACCGGCCCGGATCGTCGCAATACTTTCCTCATCGCTTGAGGGGCCGTACAGGCCTGACATGGCCATGCATCCGAGACCGATCGCAGATACCTCCACCTTTTGCGGGCCAAGTAACCTCTTATCCATAAGCGATCTCCTTCTCAAATCGTCATTCTTTGCAAGGGACGTACCTTCAAATTACCGGATACGTATCATATCTGTGATGACCTTTATGCCACAGTTCCCACAGCCCCTCGCAACCTGGGTCTCATATCTACATCCTGCGACCCGCGTAATCACATTGATACACGATTACCACACCGGGCCGTCGCAGTCAATACATGGCCCAAGCGAGCATGATCCCGGGCGGGTAGCGCCGGCGTCTTGCCCAAGATTACCGATTGGTAATAATCCGGCAATGTTCTGGTTAAGCGGATTGGTATATGATAGATTGTCGTAAGGGAATATTTGTTCAAGGAGAAATCATATTATGATCGATCACAAGAAACAGGTTTATAGGTACCTGATCCTGCTCTTCATCACGGTGGTGCCTCTTTTTTCTCTCGGTATCTCAAATCACGGTCTCTGGTCGGCCGACGAGCCGAGGGTGGGCGAGATAGGTAGGGAAATGGCCCTTACGGGTAGCTGGGCTGTACCTACGCTCAATCAGAAGCCCTTTCTCGAGGAGCCGCCGTTCTATTACGGCGCGCTTGCGCTCACCTTTAACGCCTTCGGTATCTCTGACAAGGTCGTAAGAATCCCTTCGGCGCTCTTTGCCTTTGGATCGGTTCTCGTTCTCTTCTTCATGGCAAATTTTCTCTACGGCCCCAGGGTTGCCCTCATCTCAGGCATCATCCTGGCAACAACGGGCGAGTTCTTCCGGGTGGCCCACTGGGTCATCGTGGATGGCGCTCTCACGTTCTTCGTCATGAGCGCCATGGCGTTGTTCGTCGCTGGCTACCTCGCCCAAAGCCAGAAAAAGAAGCTTCTCTCATATGCCCTCTTCTACGTAGCGTGCACGCTTGCCTTCTACACAAAAGGTTTTATCGGTATTGTAATTCCTGGTTTAAGCATCCTCGCCTTTCTCGTCCTTGAAAAGAATTTGAGAGAGATCCTGAAAATGCGACTCTGGCTTGGTTTTCTCATCTTTATCGCTATGACTTTGCCCTGGTTCATCGCGCTCTGGCGCGCGGCAGGCTCAGAGTATCTCAACGTCTTTTTTGTACATAATCATCTCCAGCGATTCCTTCCGGCAAGTTTAGCTGGTAAGATTTCCACAAGTGCGTCGGGCCACCACAACCCGTTCTACTATTATGTTACGGAATTTCCCAGCGGCTTCCTTCCCTGGAGCATCCTGATCATACCGGTCCTCTGCCATGCCTTTTCCAGATCCGTTCTCTTAAAGAGCGCCTCCGATCACCGTTCAGGTACGGGCCGCTTGCTAGCCAAATGTTGGTTCTTCGCTGGAATTCTTTTCTTAAGCGTGGCATCAACCAAACGAACTCTCTACCTCATGCCAATATTCGCACCCATGGCCCTTCTCACCGCATCATATATCGACTGGACCATAATATCTTCGACGCAAAAGAAACTCGGCACTCTTTTCCACTGGGTCTTTAGCGTGTTTCTCCTCGTGATCGGTCTCGCCATGACCCCTGCCTATTTCTTTTTGAAGAAGATGTTTCTCTCGGGCGTCTCTGCCGGCTTTTTCATCGCGGTACTTGCCTTCGCCATCCTCGTTACGGCCGCCTCGGTGGCGTCGATCACATACCTTTCTCGTAAGAGTTTCAAAACATACTGGGTTTCGATCACCGTTTCCATCGTCTTGTTGCTCCTCTTTGCATTGACCGCCATCGTGCCCATTCTCGATAAGCACAAGAGCTTCGTCCCCTTCTCACGGCATGTAGCTGCCATGGTGCCCGCGGGCGAACCTCTCTACGGCTATCAGCCCGATGAAACCTTAAGAGGCGCGGTGCCGTTCTATACCGGACGTTATGTCACCGAAATAGAGAACTTGAGCAACGACCTTCTCGACCAAAAAGAGCCCTTCTACATCATGATCAGGGACAAGAGAGAGGACCTGGAAAAGACATTATTGTCCAACGGCAGGCTCCATGTGCTGGTAAAACAGGAGATGGGCACGGACCGGACGCTCGTGCTTCTGTCGAATCAGGCCACCGAAAAACCCTTTATCCTGGGAGACCCGTTTCAGAAGGTAGGGAAGAATAGAAATGGCGGGGTAAAACAACCGTAAAGACACTGCCCTGGCGAGACGCGCTCTCTACCGTTATCGAAGCCTTAAGGGACGCGGCCAGGGCCTTTGCCAGACTCAGGCCAAGACCGCTGCCCGGCTCCGATCGGCTCTTCTCTCCCCGAAAGAAACGATCGAAGATGTGCGGCAGGTCTTGCTTAAGGATGCCGACACCGTTATCGCTAACGTGCACAACGATCCTATCATCCTCAGCGTATGCCTTCAAAGAAATCATGCCAGAAGGTCTACTGAATTTTATCGCGTTGTCCAGAATGTTGCCGAGAACGCGCTGGAGCTTGCGCCGGTCACTCGTAAGAGGCAGGGAGGCGGGCACCTCTACTGTTACGGCAATACCCTTATCCTCTGCCAGAGGCCGAAAAAGCTCGGCCGCATCATGTATGAGTGAGACCATGTCCATCTCTTCAACATTGACGCTCATAACGCCTGCCTCGGCCTCCGAAATGTCAAGCATGGTATTGATCATGTCAAGAAGATGGTCGCACTCAGAGACCATATCACCCGCCAGCCCACGCCACTCTTTATTCGAGTTCTCGTCCGTGAGCGCCGCCTCGGCCATGCCTCTCAATGAAACCGAGGCTGAACGAGGTAAGAGGGATGGCCTTGTCCTCGTGTGTCCCGTCCTAGGTACGGGCAGACAGACAAGGCCATGTTTGAGGGCATGCGTTGGTCCCCAAAAAGGGGCTTCTGTCATTCATCGGCCTTGAGGGCGAGCGACAGTCGGTCAAGAACCGCACCGTCCTTAGGTACCGGAAGACCGATCATTCTATCGCTCGATAACAATGGCCTCCACGGGGCACGAGTCGGATGCATCCTCGCACATCGTCTCGTAATCCCCCGGTATATCTTGATCCTCGCCAATGATATTTACTGCCAGGTCATCCTGCATCTCGAAAACTTGAGGACATATGACCACGCAGGTGCCGCATCCTGCACAGAGACTTTTATCGATAGTCACTCTCATAATATAATCCTCACGGGTAATCCCTTACGTATTTTTATCGCCGTCTCAAAAGCATAAAGCGCCTTTCGAATAGGCCCAAACAAAAACCCGTCCCGCTACTGCACTTTTACTTTCACCTCTTTCTTCTTGGCCTCTTCGGTCTTGGGCATCCTTATTTCGAGAATGCCGTCCCGGTACTTGGTCTTTATCTTATCGGACTGCACCTGAGCCGGCAGGCCGAAACTCCTTTTGAAAGAGCCGTAAGAACATTCCCATTTGTAGTAGTCTTTCTTCTTGACTTCCTCTTTCTTCTCTTTCTCGCCGGATATGGTGATCATAGAGTCCATAGGCTTCACGTCGATATCTTCTTTTTTCATACCCGGTAACTCAGCCTTGAGCACGATTTCACCACCCTCTTCGTACATATCTACCGATGGAGAAATCTCCTCCATGAGCGCCCTTGGTCTCGGAAAACCGACTATAGGAAAAGGTTTCCAGAAAAAGTCGTCAAACCATCTGTCGAGGTCCCAGGGGGCAGACAACGACCTTCCACTCTCCCGTTTTGCAACCTCCGTAGACTGTTTCCTTGCCATAAGACACCTCCTTGACCTTTGATATATGTCGGAGCTTCTTTGCTCTCCGGAGACACTCTTATTTATCCCGACCAATTGCCGGCCTCACGCCCTCACAAGGAGTACGGGACATTTTGCCCCTCTCGTGACCTTCTCGGCTACACTGCCTATGAGGTGGTGGAGAAGTCCCGTCTTGCCGTGAGAGGCTATGACAATAAGATCGATCTGATTTGCTGCCTGTATTCTCAATATCTCTTCCGAAGGCGGTCCGCCCTTGCGTATGTCCCGTTTGATATCGACAGATTTCGATTCAGGGATTCTGTCAACCTGCTCCTTAAGCATTCTCTCCGCCATGGCCATGCTGTCCTTTTCAAGTATCTCAAGCGTGCGGGGATCCATGCAATAGTCCATGGAGCATTGCCGGATAATGTCGACGACATGAATAAGGTAGATCGTTGATTTGTACTGCTTGCTTAAGTCTATTGCCTGTTCGAGGGCCTTGTCTGAATATGCGGAAAAATCTGTCGGTACAAGAATCCGTTTCGGCGTAAACATTGAGCCTCCTCTATCTGTTATCGCACAGCCGCCAGCCCGCGTGCGTGAGTTTTATTACTCACTCTGACTCGTTTCATTTCATCCGGCATATATCCGCTCACATCGATATAAGAGCCTTTTCAGGTTTTTCTGCCTCTTGAAACCGTTGTCCGGGCCACGGTCGCGCTCAAAATTCTTCATGAGCTTATTCTGTATTTCATCGGGGAGACCGTCTGCTGCATGAATGAGCCCCATATCCTCCTTTTGTATATGGGCCATGAGGAAAGGGATATACTCTCTCGCCCGGGTTAGGATCCTCTCCGGGGCGTTCTTCTCGCCTTTCCGGTAATCACACACGGCCTTGCACAGATGCCCCAACGATCTGCGCACCTCTTCATGTTCGCTCGCTATTTCTGCCAGAGCGCCCCAGTTTCTCCGAAAACCACTTTCCTCCAAAAGGGGAAACAGCAGGTCTTCTTCGTTTTCGTGCTGGTATGCATCGGCAAATGCGCCGATGAAATCGACTATCCGCCTGAGATGCTCTTCGTCGATATGTTTTTCCGGCTCCAGTCTATTGCAAATCCTGAGCAACATGCTCAGAATCCTCTTGATCGTGTTGTGCTCATTCTTTAAATACCTGGTTGGGTTCATCAGGCTATACCCGTCTCATTTTTCTTGATTTCGAGATACTCCTTGAGCGCCAGACCGTTGTTGAACTGTTCATCTTTGGCCCCATAAAGAAGCGTGATCGTCCCTCTTCTTTCCTTTTTTATGATCTCACTGACGAGGGCCTGTCTGCCTTGCAGTTCATTAAAATACCTGCGCTTGAATTCTTTCCACCTGGCCGGATCGTGGGAAAACCATTGCCTGAGCTCGGCGCTCGGCCCGATGTCCTTAAGCCAGAGACCGATTCTAGCGTCATCTTTGCTCACGCCCCGGGGCCATAGACGATCTACAAGGACCCTCAGGCCATCATCGTTCGCTGGTCTTTCGTATATCCGTTTAACCTTTATCACAGGAACAGCTCAGCTTTTGGCGGCCTGTTCAGGTAGCCATATTTCTCGTAGTAATCCGCGCTTGCGAACGAAGAAGGAAGCGGTATGGGAGAAATTCGGAGCAATTCTCTCCTGAGCAGAGGAAGATAGACATTGACTGTGGTGCCCATACCCAAAGCGCTCTCCACCTTCACACTACCGTGATGGTTCTGAATGATGGAGAAGGCCATAGGGAAACCGAGACCCTTGTCAACGCCTTGCTTTGTTGTGAAAAACGGCTCGTATATTTTCTCGCTGGTTATCTCATCCATGCCCATACCCGTGTCGGAAACGGTAAGAAGAGCGCACGGGCCGCGAGCAAGCCTTGTGCCCGTAAATCCGGACGCAATATCGGCAAAGCGGACCTCCTTGGTTGCAAGCACGAGAGAACCGCCGGACGGCATTGCTTCCACCGCATTTTTGATGATGTTGAGAAAGGCCTGTTTTATCCTGGTTGAATCCGCCATTATGACAAGTTCCTCATCGGAGAGGATCGTCTTTGTCTCAATGTCATCCGAAACGTACTCGGGAAGAATCAATTCCAGGTCTTTGACGATTCCATTGAGGTCATATTCCTTCAATCTCATTCTATAGCCGAAATTGAACGCCGGCAGACTTTTTACGGTAAAGATATCCGTCCCCTGGTTCCGCATGATACCCTCCTGGTTCTCAACCGTTTATACTCTGATGAGACTGTTGTTGGTGCCGAACTCGTTACACCGATACTCCATACATAACGGATCGTCACACCAGTCACCATCCACAAGAAAGCGATATTCATAGTCCCCGGGTTCGAGATAGATCACAGCCTCCCACATGTCCCCATCCTCCTCGTTCAGGATGAGGGGGCTTGCGAGCACGTCCCAATCGTTGAATGTCCCGGCCACCGCCACGTTCTTAGCCCGGGGTGCGCGCAGTTTGAACTGGACCTTTTTGCCTTTGCTGGTTTTGCTGCCGCTCGGCTTGCTCGCTTTCTTTGCGACTGTTTTCTTTGCGCTTGCTTTATTCATAATTCATTTCCTCCTTGCGTGTTAGTTGGCAGCGGATTGGCGCTGCGGTGCTCGGTA
>DATKMQ010000158.1 GCA_035541755.1 Syntrophorhabdaceae bacterium | reverse complement strand
TGAAATTTTCAGGGGGCAATACCACATTGACGAGCCCGATGGCTTCCGCTTCCTTTGCCGTCAATGTCTTCCCGGTAAGGAGGAGTTCCATGGTTTTCTTGAGGCCGATGATCTTGGGAAACCACGCGGCCGCCACCGGCGGAAAAACGCCCACCGCAATTTCCGGCTGGCCGATGCGTGACTTTTCAGAGGCGATGACGATGTCGCAGAAGGCCATGAGCTCACAACCGCCTCCGAGCGACCTGCCGTTTACCACGGCCACAGTCGTTATGTCCATGGTTGCCATCAACCGGAACATCCCATGAAAGACCTCGATCATCTCATCTACTTTGTCCTCCGTATGGTCGGCCACATCTACGCCGTCACAGAAGGCCTTTTCGCCGGCGTGATCGAAGACCAGAACCTGGATAGACGGATCTTTCTTCAGCTCCGCGAGGACCTGATTGATCTCCTTCATCATCACTATGGTAAGCCAGTTCGACGGCGGAGTATTCAAGGTGATCGTTGCAAGTTTTCCTTTCTTTTCAAAGGTGATGTGATTGAATGCCATATAATCCTCCCTTCACGTGTTCGGTGAATACCTTCACCGTATACGGGTGTGGATGAAAGCCTGCCCGCATAAGTCTATTACTCTTCCTATTCCTACCCATCATCTACTATACATCATACCTGCGCTTTTTGGTGATAAAAAAAGGGGGGATAACTCCCCCCTTTTGGTTTGTGCCGTTTTTACTTGCCCTGCGGTTTTCCGAGGACCTGCTCCATATAGGCCTCGTTGTTGAGAACGCCCTGCGCGATGAGCTGGCGGTTCTTGATGAAGTCGATGGTGTCGAGTCCGGTGATCTTCTTTGTGTTGAAGGCGCCGAATCCGAGGAATGCCTCGCCCATCATGTTTGTTGCCAGCCAGTACCGGTGATCGTTCTTCATGGCATCCCAGAAGGATTTCTTCTTCTGTCTGATCCCGTCAATGGATTTCATCAAGCAGCCCGGGAACAGGTTTGCGAATATCCAGACGATTCTATCGACTTCAGCGTCAAGGAGTGAGAAATCATAGTCGTTGTTCTTCAGTTTCTCGTTTACCCACGCCCTGGCCTGTTTGGCCTCGTCGCCCGTCTTGTTTTCGCCGTATACGATCTCGCCGTCCTTCACGAAGGTATCGGTGATGACCTGCGGGTTGCGGACCCAGTTACCCTTGTCGTCTTTCAATACAGGGATGGCTTTGGAGATGAGGTTCTTGGCCTTCATCTTGTATGCTGACCACATTTCGCAGCTCACACAGTTCCACATTGCATCTTCCGCGGTGAGGAACCACGGCAGAAAGTCTGACGAGCCGCCTACCGGCGCCGAGCCATGGCGCGGACCGGCCTGACCGAAAATAGCGAGGTCGGATGAAATGGCGATATCACAGGCAAGGCCTATTTCCTGACCGCCGGCTACTCTCATACCGTTTACCCGGGAGATGACCGGCTTCTTGCACATGAGAATGCTGTCGACCATGTTGTTGAACAGTTCCATGTATGCGCCATATTCTTCAGGACGCATACTGTAGTATTCTGAATATTCCTTGGTGTTGCCGCCTGTGCAGAAAGCGTTGGGGCCGGTTCCGGTAAAGATCGTGGCCACAACTTCGCGGTCTGTGGAAGAATTCTCAAAACCGGCGATAACGCCCTTCACCATTTCGGTGGTGTAGGAGTTGTACTGGGCAGGGTTGTTGAGCCTGATCCAGGCCGTATAGAGCCCGGGAACCACGTTGCCCTTGGGGTCTTTCAGCGGTCTCTTTTCATAGACCGTGCACGGTGCGTCGGTACCCCAGTGGTTGGTCCCGTGTCTGCTGTGATCCTTTAATCCATGTTCTCTTGGCATCCACTCTAATCCCATATGTTCCTCCTCGTAAAATTTTATTGTTGCTTAAAAGTCTGGTTTTAAGGAAACTCTCTTGGCGGGAGACCCGGCCTTATGGATCTCATCGAAGGTCGCCGCGATCGTGCTCATGGGTCTCACCTCGACGAAAGGATCGATAAGGATCTTTTTGGAGAGCACCATGTCGAGGACGATCGGATAATACTCGGGCAAGCAGCCCCATGTTCCGATAACCTCTGCATCAAAGGCCATCAGCTTCGAGAACATATATTCGCTTTTTGCCATTCCGAAGCCCACGAGGATCAGTTTTCCCACAAAGGAAAGAAGATCAAGGGCAAGATCCTGGCCCGCTTTGGCGCCGGTGACTTCAAAAATCTTCCAGCCCGTATTGTCAAGACCTTTGGATTTGCAGAAGGTTCTCCACTCCCCGACGATGTCCTTGTTGACCTTGTCGAGCGTGCTGATTACGTGATCGCACCCGTACTCGAGCGCTCTTTTCAGTTTGTCGGGATTCCTGGCGATGCCGATAACGCTCTTTGCACCGAGCGCCTTAACGGTCTGCGCCATATAGACACCCACGCCGCCCGTGGCGCCAATAATGATGACATTATCACCGGGCTGCAAATCGGCTCGCTTGGCCGCCTGGTAAGGGGTCGTCACCGCGTCGGCGACAACTGCCAGTTGTTCAAGCGCGTATCCTTTCTTATCGGCTACCACACACAGGTCGATCGTAGGCACGGGGATGTGGCTTGCAAACCCGCCGTATACACCGATGCTGTTGCCCGGCATCTTCTGCGCGAGGCATCTGTTGCCCCTGCCTGTTTTGCAGAGGATGCATTTCCTGCAAGGCATAACTGCGGGGATAATGACTTCCTTGCCAATCCAGGCAGGATCGCCCGCAACGACCGTGCCCGCGATTTCGTGACCAAGGGCCAACGGCGGCTTGCTCACTGTAGGCACGCCATCATAGAAGTAGCCAAGGTCTGTATGGCATACGCCGCAACCGGCGACTTCTACCAGTACCTCACCTTCTTTCAACTCAGGGACCGGTATCTCTACCATCTCAAGCTTCCCGGGTGTGGTCTCCTTGGTTTCCCTGTTAAAGACTGTCGGCTGAACCATTTGCCACTGCTTAATTGTTTTTGGTACATCGCCCATTACAACACCTCCTTAGATATTTAACAAAAAAACGATCACCTCCCTTGTTGTCTACGTCATTCCATAACCACCGTCTACAGG
This sequence comes from Syntrophorhabdaceae bacterium, assembly GCA_035541755.1. Lineage (NCBI taxonomy): Bacteria > Pseudomonadati > Thermodesulfobacteriota > Syntrophorhabdia > Syntrophorhabdales > Syntrophorhabdaceae > Syntrophorhabdaceae bacterium. The sequence goes on along the minus strand of DATKMQ010000158.1, from coordinate 27,509 downwards.
CAGAAGCTGGCCTGTGATGTACCGGGCATCGTCTGAAGCAAAAAATACGAAGGCCGGAGAAACATCTTCAGGTTCAGCATATTTGCCGAGGAGAATCCTCTTTGTATATATCTCTTTGAGTTTTTCATCGGTGGAGATCGTGTGGGTCATCTCCGTGGTCACGATACCGAGGGAAATCACATTGGCCGTGACGTTGTATTTCGCAAGTTCCCTGGCCATGGATTTGGTCATGGAAATGACGCCGCCTTTTGCCGCGCTGTAGTTGATCTGGCCGATGGTCCCCACAACGCCGGCAACGGATGTAACGTTAATGATCCTGCCGTAATTCTGCTGCATAAAATACTTTGATGCCGCTTTTGCACAGAGCCACGGGCCTCTCATCTGAACGTTTACCACCTCGTCCCAGGTCTCAACGCTCATCTTATGCATCATGCCTGGCTTTGATATCCCCGCGTTGTTCACCAGGATGTGTATGGAGCCGAAACTCTCGACGCACGTCTCGATGATCTTCTGAGCATCTGCTTCCTGACCTACGTCGCCCTTTACAGCCACCGCCTTCCTTCCTAAGGCCTGAATCATAGCGACCACTTCGTCGGCGGCCTTCTGGTTGCCGGCGTAATTCACCACCACATTAGCACCTTCCTGCGCGAATGCCAGAGAAATTGACCTGCCCACACCCCTTCCGCCGCCAGTTACGACTGCATTTTTTCCCTCTAACTTCATGACAACCTCTCCTTTTTTATATTCTTAAGAATCTATCTTGTGAAAGATTTTATTAGCGTTACAATATTATATTTCAAAGCAACCATATGTCAAGACAAAAAGCGCCGATATTAGGGACTTTTTTTGTGCCTGGCGGGGGAGAGTTTTGTCATATCCCGAACCCTTATTTTCCTCTCTTTTTTGTTCATTCCGGTGACCATCTTACGAGCCGGATTGCCTATGGTCGGCTATCGGGATATTCCGGTGCGAGCGGAGACTGTTTTTCTCTTGAAAATTCCTCTCAGATCATTCATCATTGAGAACAGGTCCTGCGCTTTAATGGGATTCCGGACACAGGATTATCTCTGATAAGATCATTAAGGAGGCATAAGCATGACTTCTGTATTGGAATCATACGAGGATGGCGTATACACGATTGTGCTCAACCGGCCCGAAAAAAAGAATGCCATGGATTATGATCTGCTCAAAGGACTCTACGACGCCCTGAAAAAGGCTGACAGGGAAAAGGCGCCCTTCGTGGTCATTCGCGGCTCGGCGGGGGCATTCTGTTCGGGAGGGGATATCGTGGCGTTTCATACTGCTGAGGATGCACAAGCGCTCATCGATGCGGAGGCGGGCGTGCTCAACGAGAGCATAAAGACGATCCGGAACATGGGCGCGATAGTCATCGCGCTTATCGAAGGGGTCGCCGTGGGGGCGGGCGTGGGTCTTGCACTGGCCTGCGACCTGTCGATTGCCGCCAAGAATGTGATCATAAATATGGGGTATCGAAGGATTGGACTCACGCCTGATGGCGGAGGGAGCATCTTTTTGCCGAAACTGGTGGGAGCCAAGAGGTTTAACGAACTCTATCTCTTCTCCCGAAATGTGAGTGCGCAAGAAGCCAAAGAACTGGGTCTTATCAACACGATCTGCGAACAAGCCGATCTCGAGGACGAGCTTAAGAGAACGATAGAGGGCCTCAAGGTCCTTCCCATGGAGACCATACGGTATTTCAAAGACTTGGTGAACCACGCGCTCTTCCCGGGGCTCGAATCTCACCTTGACAAAGAAAGGTTTTATGTTGCCGAACTTGCCGGTCAGCCTCTGTTCAAACAGAGGCTGGAGAGCTTCCTGAAGAAGAAATAGCCCCTGTGGATGCCGTTGAGGCTTGATAAGGTGGGGCTGACGAATCAATGAGACAGCGGCCGGGACCAGGCTTCGTTGCAAGGTTGGGCTCGACACCGGGGCAAGAGCCCTTATAGAGGGTTGCCAAGGAATCACCGGGTGTGCTACATCTTGACTTTTATGAAACAGAGGTGTATATTTATGTCACACGTTGACGTGTAACAACAATGGCGTTCTGGACATCGGGACGCCATTTCATTTTCAAGGCTTTCAGACGAAGGCGTCTTTAACCGGTGAGGGGTTTGAGACACCTTTTTTGTTTCCTAGGGTTTATAGACGAAGGCGTCAATAAGCGATAATGGCATGCGCAGCGGGTGAGAGCCAAGGCTCGGCGAACCCTGTCTGTAGAGGGGCACATTGCAAGACCCCGCTCATGGTTGTCGGTTATGTGGCGCTTTTTATATTTTTCAGGAGGTGCAGGTATGAAAAAGTTTCTCACGTGTTTGATCCTGATCGGTTTTGTCATGGCCGCAGCGGGCGTGGTTTATGCGCAACAGGCTAAGGAGGCGACTTCGTCATCAGCTCAGGTCTCTCAGGCGTCGAGTGCCGGTGGCGCGCTCGCCGCGCGAGAGGGGAAGGCCGGGTACCCGCTTGCGGGTGGAGCTTCGCTGCCGGAGGGGGCGACGCGAGTCCCGGTAGGTTCTGATAGCGCGCCTGCCGCGCGAGAGGGGAAGGCTCCGACAGCTTCGCTGCCGGAGGGGGCGACGCGAGTCCCGGTAATTGACACCGGCGATACGGCCTGGGTCCTTGTAGCCACCGCTCTCGTTCTCCTCATGACGCCGGGTCTTGCGTTCTTCTATGGGGGCATGGTGGGACGCAAAAATGTGCTCGGTATTCTTATGCAGTGCTTCACCATACTCTGCATCGTGAGCATTCAATGGGTCCTTTTCGGCTACAGCCTCTCCTTTGCACCGGGCAAGGGGTTCTGGGGCGGGCTCTCATGGGCAGGTCTCACAGGGGTGGGTTTTACCCCATATCAGGACTACGCCGCGACCATCCCCCACCAGCTCTTCATGGCCTTTCAGATGATGTTTGCTGTGATCACGCCGGCGCTTATCATCGGGGCTTTTGCCGAAAGGATGAAATTCTCTGCGTTCATCATTTTTATGGTCTTATGGGCCACCTTCGTCTATGATCCGGTCTGTCACTGGGTCTGGGGTGTGGGGGGATGGTTGAAAGACCTGGGTGCCCTTGACTTTGCGGGAGGCACCGTTGTTCATATCAACGCCGGTATCGCGGCGCTCATGACCGCCATCTTCATGGGAAAGAGAAAAGGCGCCACGAATAAGGCCATTCTTCCCCACAATCTGCCCTTTACCATACTGGGCACGGCGCTCCTCTGGTTCGGGTGGTTCGGTTTCAACGCCGGCAGTTCTCTCGGAGCTAACGGTCTTGCCGTCAACGCCTTTGTAGTTACGAACACCGCCGCTGCCGCTGCAGGGTTGACATGGACCCTCATTGACTGGATTTTCAACGACAAGCCGACCATGCTCGGGACCGCCACAGGGGCCGTTGCTGGACTTGTGGCCATTACCCCGGCGGCGGGTTTCGTGAGCGCCCTCTCGGCAATCATTATCGGCATGCTCGTGAGCATCTTTTGCTATATGGCCGTGGCGCTCCTTAAGCCGAAATTCGGCTATGACGATGCCCTCGACGTGTTCGGAGTCCATTGCGTGGGTGGTATCTGGGGCGCGCTTGCCACGGGCCTTTTTGCCTCCAGGGCGGTAAACCCCGCAGGCGGCGACGGGCTTTTCTTCGGTAATCCCAAACAGTTCTTCATTCAGGCCGTGGCAGTCGGCGTCACTGTTGCCTACAGCTTTCTCGCCAGTTACATTATCTATAGGGTTGTCAACCTCGTAGTAAAGGTGCGCGTGCAGGAGAAGGACGAGATTATGGGGCTCGATTTGACGCAGCATCATGAAAATGCATACACGATTATGGAATAAGGAGGCGCGGGATGAAGCTCATTATCGCAATCATCAAGCCGGACAGGCTGGAGGCGGTGAAACAAGAACTCTACAAGGCTGACGTGAACCTGATTACGGTGAACGAGGTCCTGGGACACGGCAGACAGATGGGTATTACGGAGGTCTACCGCGGCGTAAAGGAGATGGGAAACCTTCTTCGGAAGGTGCGGCTTGAAATCGCCGTGAATGAAGATTTCGCGGAGCCGACTATCCAGGCTATTATAAAAGGGGCCCAAACGGGAGAGACCGGTGACGGCAAAATATTCGTTCTCGACCTCGCCGAATGCATCCGTATCCGTACGGAGGAACGGGGAGGGGTGGCTATCGGATAAATTGAGCGCGCGGTAAATAGCCTTGTGTGATGAAGACAAGGACCCGCTTACCGGGGAGTCCGGTACGCGGGTCGCAATGAAGCCCACCCAAATACTACTTGTAAAATCGATTACAGAAATAGTATAGTGAAACTGCACACAGTCGTGCTATCAATACGTCCTCACCGACCTCGAGGACCATCAACAACGCCGTTCAAAATCAGTCGATGAGAATGAGACTGAATGGCTGTCTGTACGGCTCCGGCACGAGGGAGTCGGGAACCGTATAATCTTCTGCCATTTCACTGCGGACTACGCTTAAGCTTCGGCGCAGGCCTCGTCAGATTGCGGGCAGAAGGGGCTGGCGGCGCTTCGCCACGGATAGGCGAGGGCGCTTAACTCTATCTTAAGATATCGGAGGTGTCTGGTGAGGAGATATACTATCGGATTATGTGCGATTGTTCTCTGTCTATCGATGGCTGCTATGTGCCAGGCTCAAGGGGCGAGCGCAACGTCCGCCGCGACAGCGGAAGCTTCAGCGGTGAGTGCGGGTGACACGGCCTGGATGCTCATATCGATAGCGCTCGTGATGTTGATGACGCCGGGACTCGCGTTCTTTTACGGCGGCATGGTAAGACGGAAAAACGTTCTCGGCGTGCTCATGCAATGTTTTATTGTGCTGGGAGTGATCACAGCCCAGTGGCTCATCTGCGGATACAGTCTCTCTTTCGCACCGGCAAAAGGCTTCTGGGGCGGTTTTGCCTGGCTTGGCTTAACGGGGGTGGGATCGACCCCCTTCAAAGATTATGCGGCCACTATCCCCCATGAGGCTTTCATGATTTTTCAAGCCATGTTTGCCGTAATCACGCCAGCCCTTATCATCGGCGCTTTTGCGGAGAGGATGAAGTTCTCGGCTTTTCTCGTGTTCACCCTGCTCTGGGCAACCTTCGTCTATGATCCGGTCTGTCACTGGGTCTGGGGCGTGGGTGGATGGCTCAGAGAGATGGGGGTGCTCGATTTTGCAGGCGGCACCGTTGTCCATATTAATGCCGGGGTGGCCGCGCTCGTTACCGCTCTTGTCATCGGGAAGCGAACCGGCTATGCGAATAAACCGGTGCCTCCGCATAATCTGCCCTTTACCGTTTTAGGTACGGCGCTTTTGTGGTTCGGATGGTTCGGGTTTAACGCGGGAAGCGCTCTTGCAGCCAATGGGCTTGCGATCCATGCACTCGTTGTGACCCATACCGCTGCAGCTATTGCGGGCATAACCTGGGCGTTGCTCGAATGGATACTCAATGAGAAGCCTACGATATTCGGCACTGTTACCGGCTCCATCGCGGGTCTCGCTACTATTACGCCCGCATCGGGGTTTGTGAGTGTCTTTGCCGCGGCCATAATCGGCTTCGCGGCGAGCGTGATCTGTTACTTTTTCGTGGCAGCGGTCAAGCCCAAGCTTGGATATGACGACTCTCTTGATGCATTCGGCGTCCACGGTGTGGGAGGCATAATCGGGACCCTTGCGACGGGCCTCTTTGCATCCAAAGCAATCAACCCCGCAGGGGCCGACGGACTCTTCCTCGGCAACCCGAAACAGTTTCTCGTTCAGTTGATCGCCGTGGCCGTTACCTTTTTGTACAGTTTTGTTGCGAGTTTGATTATCTTCAAAGTCGTCGACCTGTTCATGAAAGTCCGGGTCAAGGAGAAGGAAGAAATTATCGGCCTGGACCTCACACAGCATCACGAAAACGCGTACACAATTCTCGAATAGGGGGCAGACCATGAAACTCATTATAGCAATTATCAAGCCGGACAGGCTGGATGCAGTGAAACAGGAACTTTACAAAGCCGAGGTGAACCTGATTACCGTGAATGAAGTCCTGGGGCACGGCAGACAGATGGGCGTGACCGAAGTGTACCGGGGTGCCAAGGAAATGGGCAATCTTTTGAGAAAAATACGGCTCGAGATTGCCGTGAACGAGAATTTCGTCGAGCCTACGATCAATGCCATCATAAAAGGCGCCCAGACGGGCGAACTCGGCGACGGAAAGATATTCGTCCTCGATCTCGTTGAATGTATCCGTATAAGGACTGAAGAACGGGGAGGGGTGGCGATAGGGTAAGACGTGAACAGTGCCTGAAGGAACGGGCGCAGGGACTTAAGGCCTGTGTCCGGCCATGATGAAAGACGTTTTGCGGTCAGTGGCGGCAGGTTTGTTAGAAGACCTCTTGCGTTGAGACAGCCCGACCACGAGGTTTTTTTAAGGCCCTGCATCCTGTAAAATTGTCTTGTAAATAGGATTGTTGTGCATTATACTTTCAGAGGCACATTGAAGTGTCAGTTCCTCAACGTCCTCGAGGGATTTTCAGAACGCCGAACGAAGAAGTTCAAGCACAGTCAGCGCCTTACGACTCATTTGCCTTTAAAAGTTTTTGGGAGGGCGATATGCCATTCACCGGCAATTTAAGACATTTTCCCATCGTGAAAGTAGTACCGCTTAAGGCGTTTGATGCGGAGCAGGATAGACCTGACCATTGGGCCTTGAAGGGCATGGTAATGAACGCTATGGCATCTCTTAAGGAGATCGAATCGCTCTGGAAAGAAGACCGCGATTCGGCTGATCTGAAAAGGAAATTTGAGGAGCTTCACTATCAGCTTATTTCTCTAAAGAAGTACTGCGAGGGTGAGAGCAAATCAGCATAGTCAGAACAGAAATATTCCATAAGGAGGAAGAAGGAATGGAGCTTACAGAAGTTTTTGGTTTGAACGTTTTCAGCGATAAGGTCATGAAACAGCTCTTGCCTAAAGAGACCTACAAGGCCCTGAAGGAAACAATTGAAAAAGGCACTTCGTTGAAGTCTGATGTTGCCGACGTGGTTGCGAATGCGATGAAAGATTGGGCAATCGCCAGGGGCGCTACCCACTATACCCACTGGTTTCAGCCTTTGACCGGTATGACGGCAGAAAAACATGACTCATTCATATCCCCGGCGCCGGACGGCACCGGGATCATGGAGTTTTCCGGAAAGCAGTTGATTCAAGGTGAACCCGATGCATCGTCCTTTCCGAGCGGCGGCCTGCGCACCACGTTTGAGGCAAGAGGCTACACCGCGTGGGATTGCACATCACCCGCATTTCTTAAAACTGACGAAAGTGGCAACGTAACGCTCACTATTCCCACGGCCTTTTATTCCTATTACGGGGAAGCGCTTGATAAGAAGACGCCTTTGCTCAGATCCATGAAGGCGGTATCAAAGCAGGCGCTCAGGGTGTTGAGAGCCCTGGGCAACAAAGCATCGGCCCGCGTCACCTCCACGGTCGGCCCCGAACAGGAGTACTTCCTGGTTGATAAGAAGTTCTTCATGGAGCGTATCGATCTTTTGCTCACCGGGCGGACCATCTTCGGTGCGCCTGCGCCCAAAGGGCAGGAGCTCGAAGACCAGTATTTCGGCGCGATTAAAGACCGTATCTCCGATTACATGAAAGACCTTAACATAGAACTCTGGAAAATGGGCATCAGCTCCAAGACACAGCATAACGAGGTGGCGCCTGCTCAGTATGAAATGGCCCCCCTGTATTCCACGACCAATATCGCCACGGATCACAATCAGCTCGTCATGGAGACCATGCAAAAGGTCGCCCTTCGTCACGACCTCGTTTGTCTGCTCCACGAGAAGCCTTATGCCGGCATCAACGGGTCGGGCAAACATAACAACTGGTCGCTGTCTACCGATGATGGCATTAACCTCCTCGATCCCGGCCACACCCCCAGTGAAAACGTTCAATTTCTCGTTTTCCTGAGCGCGCTCCTCAAGGCCGTCGATACCCACGCCGACATACTTCGTGCCACATGCGCGACAGCCGGCAACGATCACCGTCTCGGCGCCAATGAGGCCCCGCCGGCTATTATCTCCATCTTCATGGGCGAAGAGTTGACCGATATTCTTGACAAGATTTCGAAAGGGCAGAAGATCTCGGCTCGTGGCAAACAGTTTGTCAACGTCGGAGTTGATACCCTGCCGGTAATCCCAAAGGACAACACGGACCGCAACAGAACCTCGCCGTTTGCATTTACAGGCAACAAGTTCGAATTCAGAATGGTCGGGTCGGCGCAGTCTATCGCAGGATCCAATGTGGCCTTAAACACCATCGCCGCAGAGGCGCTCGATGAGATCGCAAGTCGTCTGGAAAAGGCCAAAGACAAGAACGCCGAAGCCGCGGCCATCATCAGGGAAACCTACAAGAAACACAGCCGTGCGATCTTCAATGGGAACAACTATGATGATGCCTGGGTCAAGGAAGCAGAGAAACGTAAACTGCCTAACGTGCGAAACTCCGTGGATGCGCTCAAGGCCTTTATCTCTGACAAGTCGCTCAAGCTCTTTGAGAAATATGACGTGCTTTCCCATAAGGAAATGCATTCTCGCTACGATATCTACATCGACACGTACTCGAAACAAATCAACATAGAAGCGCTCGCCGCTATCGAAATGGCCAAGAAGCAGTTCGTGCCAACGGCGCTTGAATATGCCACATTCCTTGCGGATTCCATTTCCAGCTTCAAGGCCGTATCAGCAGCGGCTCCCATCCAGGCAGACCTTCTCAAGAAGTTGAACGCCTTGCTCGCGTCTTGCTACAAGAACCTCACGAAGCTCGAAGCCGCGACCGAAAAGGCCCAGAAGACCAAAGACACAGTCAAGCAGGCCGAAGCTTACAGGGACACCGTGGTCACGACCATGTCCGCCCTGAGGACAGACGTTGATGCCATGGAAATGATTGTACCGAGAGATATGTGGCCGGTACCGACGTATGCAGATTTGCTTTTTAAGTTGTAATTGCTAAGAGGCGTTTTTCAAGCGCCCGTATGTATCAGTTTGGGGCCGCCGATCCTTGAGTGCTTTTGGATCGGCGGTTTTTTTCATCCCGTGATGAAGAATTGAGCAGTTATTTGGTAGAAGAGGTTCCTGCGAGAACGACGGAACTCGAGACGTCATAAGAAATCTTGTCCTCACGGGGATAATATACTATACTCTCTTGCCTGTCTGCCGGACTCTCAGGTATTCTTGGCAAGGTAAAGCGAAAATGGCCATACTCTACTGCACGGGAAAGCGGTTTAAACAGATCATTGCAGCCGGGGCTCACTGGGTGATGAAAAACCGTGACCAGCTCAATAAGATTAATGTGTTTCCGGTTCCTGACGGAGACACGGGAAGCAATATGTCGGCTACGCTTACCGCGGCTGTGAGAGAGATGGAGTTGCTCAAGGAAGATTTGCTCGAGCCTGTAGCTAAAGCGGCCGCCTGGGGTTCCCTGATGGGAGCGCGTGGAAATTCCGGTATCATTATGGCGCAGATACTGTCGGGTCTGGCAGAGAAGGTTCAGGGGCGAGACAGACTGAGTGCTGAAGACCTCGCTTTAGCTTTTGTGTGGGCGGGCGAGAAGGCGCGAAAAGCGATTTTGCATCCAGCGGAGGGCACAATCCTGACGGTGATTCGTGACACGGCACAAGCCGGGCAAGAAATCGCGGGAACTGAAAGAGACCTTGGTCGCCTTCTCGATGGGATGGTCGCGGAAGCCAGGTCTTCTGTGGAACGCACTCCTTTGCTTTTGCCGAAGCTTAAAGAGGCCGGTGTGGTCGACGCCGGAGGATTAGGATTTTTCTATTTTCTTGAAGGAATGCAACTCCTTGTTCAGGGAACGGCTCTAGCGGACTCAGTCGCTAACGGCGAGGGCTCATTGGCAGTCGCACCTCCTAAGGTCGATGACCATCGGTGGAATTTCAGATACTGCACGGAATTTATTCTGAAAGGGAGCCAGATATCCGAGGACGCCATCAAGAACTCCCTTGCTTCCATGGGTGATTCACTTGTGGTTGTGGGCGATACCCGCCTCGCGAGAGTTCATATCCATACCGGTCAACCCGAAGATGTACTCCAGTATGCTTCACGGTTAGGTCAGGTCTCATCGATCAAAGTCGATGATATGCTCGTACAGCACACGGCCCGTTTTCAGGACACCAGCAGGCAAAAACAGACCTCGGTTGTCGCCGTCACCCTTGGGGACGGGTTCAAGGAACTTTTTTACAACGCCGGCGCTGAACTGGTGGTGGACGGAGGACCCACGAGTAATCCCAGCATAGCAGACCTTGTGGCTGCTGTCGAGGCGGTAACGTCCTCCCACGTTGTCATCCTGCCTAACCATAAGAATGTGTATCCTGCGGCAGTTCAGGCGGCGCAAATGACCCCAAAAAACGTCACCGTCCTGAAGACCGCTTCGGCGGCGCACGGATTGTCGGCCATGCTTGCTTACATGGATGATGCCTCCGTTGAAGAGAACTTGAGCAGAATGGAGGAGGCCTTTGAGCGGATTAAGACCGGTGAGGTGGTGCAGGCGTCCCGCAGTGTGTTACAGGGAGGCGTAAAAGTGGAAGCGGGCGATTCCATCGGTATCTTCGGGGGAGCAATTCGAATCTCCTGCGCCGAACGGGAGGACGCCGCCCTCGGTCTCATTGCATCGATGATCGATCCGTCCGACGAGATCGTGACCCTTTACCACGGTGAATCGGTTCCGATAGAAGATGCCCAAGCCTTACAGTCTGCCGTGCAATGTCGGTATCAGGGAACTGAGATAGAACTCTATTATGGCGGGCAACCGTACTCCCACTATATTGTGTGCGTGGAGTAGGGGGATGACGTGAGGATCGTAACGGATAGCACAGCGGATTTGACGAAAGAACTCTATGATGAGCTTGACATTGAGATGGTCCCGCTCACCATTCAGTTGGGAGAAAGAAGATGGCGCGATTATCTCGACGTTAAGCCTGATGAATATTATGCCCTCCTGAGAACGTCAACAGATTTCCCCACGACCTCCCAACCTTCTCCACAAGATTTTATCGATGTCTATAGACCCATTGTGGAGAAGAACGAGCCCATACTTTCCATTCACATCTCCTCCGCTCTAAGCGGTACGTATCAATCCGCGTGCCTCGCGAAGAGCTACTTTCCTCAAGCGAGAATAGAGGTGGTTGATTCACGTCAGGCCTCCTTAGGGCTTGCCCTTATCCTTCACCTGTGCGCCGCGAATGTCCGCTCGGGGCATTCTTTTGAGGCCGTTGTTGAGCAAGCGGTGAGGCTCTCGAAGACAGTCGAAACATATTTCTCCGTTGATTCCCTCAGCTATTTGCAACGGGGAGGGCGTATCGGCAGGGCTCAGGCGTTTCTGGGGACCCTCATGAAGATCAAACCCATTTTGAAGGTTGTTGAGGGGGAGGTACATCCTATCGAGAAGATCCGAACGACCGAGCGGCTCATAGACCGTTATGTACGGCTTGTCGAAATGAAGGCCGCCGAAGGGTTGCCGGTGAGCGTTGTTGTGGCAGGTTCGGACAATACACATATCGTAACAGCCCTCGCTGAACGCCTGGTGCAGATCCCCAATGTACATGTTGTGCAACATTGCAAGATCGGCGGGGTCGTGGCGTCGCACACAGGCCCGGGGGTTCTCGGCATCGCCTTCGTGCATGATGACAATTGAGCAAGTACGAATCCGCCATCATTTCTCGCGTCTTTACACCTAGACCGTCTCTTTCCAAAAGTCAGCCCGCTGCCTTGTAACAATAATAAACCAACCGCACCTTGCGGCAAACGTACACCCTTTTCCTTCAATCAGCAAGATGAACCCTCGCGCTTATCACTTGACATAGCACCGGTTTCCAGCTAAAATGAACCATGCGTCACTAAATGTAATTGCATTCTATTTAGTGACGCATGGTTTCAAGGAGGTTCGACATATGGAGACGAAGAAGATCTCGCGTCGTGAACGTGAGAAGCTCTCCCATCGCAGTCAGATCCTTGGGGATGCCCTTTTACTTTTCACTGAAAAGGGATACCACAACGTGTCCATGCACGAGATTGCGGCAAAGGCCGAGTTCAGTATTGGTACACTCTACAAGTATTTCAAAAACAAGGAAGATCTTTATAGCGCATTGATAATCGATAAGGCTGAAGGTTTCTTTCAGGTCATCGATGAGGTCTTCTCCAGAAAGGACAGCGTCGAGAATATCATCAGGGAGTATGTGGCGGTCAAGACCGGAATCATCAAAGACAACCTTACTATCATACGGCTTCTGTTTACCGAGACTCGGGGGATACGTTTTAATGACGATACCGGTTTCTGCAAGGTGCTGAGGGAGATCCATCAAAAGGAGATGAAGAAGGTGGCCTCGTTAATAGCCAAAGGGATGCGTGCCAGGACATTCCGGAAGCTCGATCCGCATCGTCTGGCCGTGTCACTACTCGGTCTCATGGATGGGTTCATGTTTAACTGGCTCGAAGACCCGGACACACATCCGTACGCCACAAACGTCTCGTTTATCGTAGAGCTCTTCTTCGAAGGGTGCCTGGCCAGGGCCAAGTAGGGATGAAGAAAGAGACAGAAAAGGAGTAAGAGCTAAATTTGAGTTTAGAGGTGTCAAATGGGAATAGCGCATAATAGGACCAGGTTGGGGATTGCAGTGGGGCTCACATTAATCTGCCTGACGCTCGCCGGTTGCAGCAAATCCAAGGCGCCGCTTCAAGGCATCGCGCCCGAGGTAGCTGTGGTGGTGCTCAAGGCCGAGCGGGTACCGATCATCACTGAATTACCCGGAAGGACGTCGGCATTTCTCATTGCCGAAGTGAGGCCGCAGGTGAGCGGGGTTATTCAGAAACGTCTCTTCAATGAGGGAGACGATGTACAGTTCGGGCAGCCCCTATACCAGATCGATCCGGCGACCTACGAAGCAGCCTATGAGGGTGCCAAGGCCGCGCTTGCCAGGGCCGAAGCCAATGCGGTATCCGTTGCAAGCAGGGTGGGGCGCTACAAGGAACTGGTTGCGGTAAGTGCGGTCAGCAACCAGGAATATGACGACGCATTCGCCGCGCTCAAACAAGCGGAAGCAGAGATTGTGGGTCAGAAGGCGGCCGTGGAAAACGCCCGCATCAACCTTTCCTACACCAGGATCACCGCACCCATCGGCGGGCGTATCGGTAAATCCAACGTGACCGTGGGGGCATTGGCCACGGCGTACCAGGCCCCTGTTTTTACCACGATCCAGCAGCTCGACCCGATTTACGTGGATGCCACACAGTCGAGCGCAAATCTCCTGGAACTCAAGCGCAATATCGCGGCCGGCAGGATCAAGGGAGAGGGGCCTGATAGGGCGCAGGTGAAACTCGTGCTCGAAGACGGCACCGCTTACGCATGGGAAGGGACACTGAAATTCTCCGATATTACTGTGGATCCCAGCACGGGATCATTTATCCTGAGGATCGTCTTTCCGAACCCAAAGCACATCCTTCTTCCGGGCATGTACGTGCGGGCTCTTGTGCAGGAAGGAGTAGCCGAACAGGCAATTCTCGCCCCGCAGCAGGGTATCTCCCGCGATCCTAAGGGTAATCCGGTCGCGCTCATTGTAAATGACGAAGGCAAGGTGGAGCAACGAATGATCACGACGGATAGGGCCATCGGTGATAAATGGCTCGTCACTTCGGGGCTTAAACCGGGAGACCGACTGATTGTTGAGGGTTTGCAGAAGGTGCGTCCAGGCGTTCCGGTGAAGGTCGCATCCAACGATCGCAGCGAGAAGGGCGGTGCGAAAGCGGCTCAGTCAGGCGAGCCACCGATGCCAAAGGCAAAGTAAGGAGAAGAGGTCATGTTATCCAAATTCTTTCTCGATCGTCCTGTCTTCGCCTGGGTCATAGCCATCATTATCATGTTGACCGGCGTGCTTGCCATACACAATCTCCCTGTATCGCAGTATCCACCGATCGCGCCGCCTTCCATCTATATACAGGTCTATTATCCGGGGGCCTCGGCGGAGACCGTGGAAAACAGCGTCACCCAGGTCATCGAACAGAAGATGACCGGTCTCGACAAAATGATCTACCTTTCGGCTACGAGTGATTCGTCGGGCGGTACTCGAATCGAGCTGACATTTGCACCCGGCACAGACCCGGATCTGGCCTGGGCAAAGGTGCAGAATAAACTTCAGCTTGCCATGACGAGCTTGCCCGAAGTAGTCCAGCGTCAGGGAATCACCGTGGGCAAGGCCACGAGGAACTACCTCCTGGTAGCGGGACTCATATCCGAAGACGGCAGCATGGATGGCAACGATCTCAGGGACTACGCCCAGTCGAACCTTGAAAAGGTACTCTCACGGGTGCCCGGAGTGGGCGAGGTGGAGATGTTCGGCTCCCAGTATGCCATGCGCATATGGCTCAACCCCGACCGTCTTGTTGATTATAACCTGACCTTCGATGACGTTGCTCTTGCGCTCAAATCGTACAACGTGGAGGTCTCAGCGGGTCAGTTCGGCGGAACGCCCCCGGTCAAGGGCCAGCGTTTGAACGCCTCCATCATTGTACAGAGCCTGCTCAAGACGCCTGATGAGTTTGCCGCTATCCCGCTGCGCATCAATCCGGACGGCTCCGTGGTACGAATAAGGGACGTGGGGCGCGCCGAACTCGGGACCGACTCCTATGACGCGGATATCACGTATAACGGAAAGCCCGCTGCCGGTCTGGCGATCAGACAGATGGCAGGCGCCAACGCCCTGGACACGGCCGACGCAGTCAAGGCAAAATTGCAGGAAATGAGCCGGTACTTCCCCTCCGGCATGAAGGTGGTCTATCCCTACGATACCACGCCTTTTGTCAAGGTTGCCATCAATGAGGTGGTCAAGACCCTGCTCGAGGCCATCGTCCTCGTCTTTCTGATCATGTGGCTTTTTATGGGTAACATCCGGGCCACGTTTATTCCTACGATAGCGGTGCCGGTGGTGCTCCTCGGAACGTTTGCCGTCATGTCGTTTTTTGGTTTCTCGATCAACATGCTCACCATGTTTGCCATGGTGCTCTCCATAGGCCTGCTTGTGGATGATGCAATCGTGGTCGTGGAGAACGTGGAACGTATCATGAGCGAGGAGGGGATTTCCCCCAAAGAAGCCACGGCAAAATCGATGAGGCAGATCACGAGCGCACTTGTCGGCATAGGCCTTGTGCTCTCGGCTGTTTTCGGCCCCATGGCCTTCTTCGGAGGCTCAACGGGTGTTATCTATCGTCAGTTTTCCGTGACGCTTATCGCTTCTATGCTCCTCTCCGTGGTTGTCGCATTGATCTTGACGCCGGTCCTATGCGCCTCGCTTCTCACGCCGGTTAGGGCGGGCCATGAACCTGCAGAGAACGCCGCACTCATTTTGCGGCCGTTTTTTCTGTGGTTTGATCGTACATTCTTCCGGACCAGAGACCGATACACAAAGGCGGTGGAACGATCGTTTTCAAGAAAGCTGCGCTACGCCGTCGTCTACATTTTAATCGTGGCTGTCGTCGGTGTTCTCTTTGTTCGTATGCCCACGGGTTATGTCCCTGACGAGGACCAGGGTACGCTGCTCGCCCAGGTAATGCTGCCCACAGGCTCCACCAGAGAACAGACCGACGCAGTGGTCGATGAGGTGCGGCAATACTTCCAGGAAAACGAAAAAGATGCCGTGGCATCATGCATGGCCATATCGGGTATGGGTTTTTCCGGTGTGGCGCAAAATAACGGCATGCTCTTCGTCATGCTCAAGGATTGGAAGCTTCGCGACAGGTCGAATTTGAGGGCCAAGGCGGTAGCAGAGCGGGCCATGAGGGCCTTCTCGCGTATCCGCACAAGCATCGTCTACGTGTTTCCGCCTCCTGCGATCATCGAGCTCGGTATTGCCACGGGGTTTGACTTTCAGTTGCTTGACCGTGGGGGACTTGGTCACGACAAGCTGATGGCAGCCCGAAACCAGCTCCTTGGCATGGCGGCTAAAGACCCGCGGCTCACCAAGGTAAGGCCCAACGGCCTGGAAGACGTGCCCCAGTATCGGGTCGATCTTGACTGGGGAAAGGCAGGTTCCCTTGGGGTTCCCATAGCCTCGGCGGATAGTACTATTTCAGAGGCCTTTGGGGGCGCCTACGTGAATAATTTTGTTCAGGGAGGTCGGATCAAAAGGGTCTATATTCAGGCCGATGCGCCATACCGTATGTTGCCCCACGACATTGACCGGCTTTACGTCCGTAACAGCTCGGGAAAGATGGTGCCCTTTTCAGCCCTTGCCGGGGGCCGCTGGGCCTCGGGATCTCCCCGGCTCGAACGCTTCAACGGGTTCCCGTCGATGAATATCCAGGGAGAGGCGGCGCCGGGAAAGAGCACAGGACAGGCCATGAGAGCCATGGAAGATATCGTTGCAAAACTACCTCAGGGTATCGGTTTTGATTGGACGGGACTGTCCTATCAGGAGCGCATGGCCGCCTCTCAGGGACCTCTGCTCTACACTTTTTCGATCATAGTGATCTTCCTCTGCCTCGCTGCGCTCTACGAAAGCTGGTCTATCCCTATCTCGATCTTGCTCGTCCTGCCGCTCGGCGTATTTGGTGCGGCGATTGCCACATGGGGCCGGGGCATGTTTAACGACGTTTACTTTCAAATCGGGTTTCTCACCACGCTCGGTCTTACCACTAAGAATGCCATCCTGATTGTCCAATTTGCCAAAGAGCAGTTAGCACAGGGGGCGTCCCTAGTCGAGGCCACTGTTCAGGCAGCAAAGCTGCGATTCAGGCCCATCATCATGACGTCGCTCGCCTTCTTCTTTGGGGTACTACCGCTTGCTATCGCAACGGGCGCGGGAGCAGGTGCCATGAAAGCGATTGGTACCACCGTGGCCGGCGGGATGCTCACGGCCACACTTATCGCTATCTTTTACATTCCCCTGTTCTTTCTCGTCGTATCACGTGTGTTTGAGAAAAGACAAGAGGGGCTCAGCCCCGGTAACAACCCCGATTCTACGCCTGTCGGGGAAAATAAACCTGACGGCCTGATTACTTGAGAGGGATAATGGTCATGATAAGAAAGCATGTATTAATTCTCTTTGCCGCCTTTTTCCTTGCGGCCTGCACGTTGGCCCCCGTTTACAAGCGTCCGGCGGCACCCACCCCTTCGGATTGGCCTAAGGGGGCGGCCTACAAAGAGGAGAGGACAGGGGCTAAAGCTCCCATGGCTTACGAGATAAGCTGGCAGGAATACTTTCGTGATGAGCACCTTCGGGAAATCATCGCCACGGCGCTTAAGAACAACCGGGATCTGCGCATAGCCGCTTTAAACGTGGAAGTGGCGAGTGCCATCTACGGGGTTCAGCGCGCCTCCCTTTTGCCCACGGTGGATGCGTCTGCTACGAGGAGTAAGGGGCGTGTGCCCGCCGATGCAAACGCATCGCAACCTGGAACCACGGTAATCACCGATTTCTACAGCGTTAATCTGGGCATTCTTTCCTGGGAGGTTGACCTTTTCGGTCGTCTTCGGAGTCTGAAAGACAAGGCGCTTGAGGAGTATCTTGCCACAGATTATGTTCGACGCGGTGCGCAGATTTCGCTGGTATCGGAGGTTGCCACAGCGTATCTCATGCTCGCCGCGGATAAGGAAAACCTCAGACTGACCCGTTCGACTCTTGCCGCCCAGCAGTCCACCTACGATCTGATCCGACGACGCTTCGACGTGGGCCTTGCCACCGAACTCGATCTTAACCGGGCTCAAACTCAGGTGGATGCAGCCCGGGCAAGCCTTGCCCTGTATACACAGCTCGTCGCCACCGACAAGAACACCCTTGACCTCCTTGCCGGTACACCTGTTCCCGACGAGATCACGCCTGTAGACCTCAAAGGCATTGCACCCCTCGGCGATATATCCGCAGGCGCTCCTTCCGAGACACTCTTGCACCGTCCCGATATTCTGGCCGCGGAACACGAACTCAAGGCGGTCAACGCAAACATCGGTGCTGCGCGGGCCGCGTTCTTCCCGAGTATTTTCCTGACCACTACAGTTGGTACGGAAAGCTTCGAGCTTTCCCGTCTCTTCAAGGCCGACTCCTCGGCCTGGACCTTTCAGCCTCAGGCGATTATGCCGATTTTTGACGCCCGCTTGTGGTCGTCGCTTAAGGGTATCAAGGTGCAAAGGGAGATTGCCGTGGCTCAGTATGAGAAGGCAATCCAGGTTGCTTTCAAGGAAGTGGCAGACGCCCTGGCTGAGCGGGGTACGGTGGGGGATCAATTGGCGGCGCAGGAGTCACTCGTTCACACCTCGGAAGAGGCCTATCGTTTGAGCGATATACGCTATTCAACGGGAATCGACAGCTATTTGAGCGTGCTCGATGCGCAGCGCTCTCTCTATGCAGCCGAGCAGGGGCTCATCACGATCCGCCTCGCCAGACTAATCAATATGGTAATGCTCTACAAAGTACTCGGGGGCGGTGATAATCTTGGCCCCCGGACATCGCCCTGAAACTTAAGTTCTCTGTTGGCCTTCGGAATCCCTGCGGGCACGTTGCAGCGGGTAGGGCGTGGAACGCGAAATAGTGCTTGCAAATAAAGGCCGGGGGCATTAAGCTATTCTTGCACACAGTCGTGCCAACCCCTCAAAGCTCGCGAGGGTTTTATAATCACCGGACACCGCAGTTCAATACCGTTTTATGCCCTGGTGACCTCTGTTTGAATTCTCAGAGGTCTTCTCGGCAAATGAGGGCAATATTATGAAAAGAAGGTTACTCGTTATCAAGCAAGTAGAGGACGAAGGACCCGGATTAATAGAGAGAGTTTTTGTGGCAAACGGATGGGATGTTCAAATCGTTGAACTTATCCGGGGCGAGAGCCTGCCCCTTGATTTCGATCATGTCGGGGCCGTGGTGATTCTCGGGGGGCCCATGAACGTATACGAAGAGGAAGCCTATAAATTCTTGCGCCAGGAAGAACAGTACATCAGGCGTGCCCTCATCGAGGAGATTCCCCTGCTGGGCATTTGTTTAGGCGCACAGCTTCTCGCTAAAACCTGCGGGGCACGGGTGAAAAAGGCGGTGCGCAAAGAGATTGGCTGGTTCAGCGTGAAAAAGACCACAGAGGGGAAAATTGATGCGCTGCTCGGCAAAAACCCTGAGTATCTGCAGGTTTTTCAATGGCATGAAGATACGTTTGATATACCCGAGGGAGCGGTCCTTCTTGCCACCGGTGATGACTGCAGGAATCAGGCTTTTCGCGTGGGTCAGAATGCCTACGGTCTTCAGTTTCATATAGAAGTGACCGAAGCCATGATCAAGAGTTGGATTCAGTCAGACCACGGGATTTTGAGAAAGACAATCTTGCGAGACACGAAAATTGTCAAGAAACGATACAAGAAAGAGGCAGACCGGATTATTTCGAATTTCGTGGGTATCGCGGAGACGTCTTTGAAACTCAGAAACGTGATCGAGCTTTTCACTGACGAGCCAAAGGAAGCGAAGAGAAAGGTGCCCGTTGCGAGGGGGAAGCGAAAAAGGCCCGTACCGCCTTGAGCCAAGGATGGTAAAGATTCTGCCTGTTATTTCGAGCGCGGTAAATCTATTGACAGACAGTCGGCTGGGTGGTATATTTTACGCTGCGACGGCCCGATGACGTGTCGTCCATAAAGTACGCTGACTATGACAGGGGCGTCTTAAATGACGCCCTTTTTTTGTAAGGTAAGAAACGATAGTTTAGAGCATTGACTATCGGCAATTTATGGGAGTTGAAAGGTCAAAAGACATGGATCAGAGAACTGCGGGACTCAACTTTGCTATCTTCTTTTGTCAGCAGATCGACGGCAAGCAGGATACGAACAGGCGTGCCCTTGAGAAAGAACTGGGTTCACGGATCAGGTTCTTCCCGTTGCCCTGCAGCGGGCGGATCGAGCCGCTTCACCTTTTGCGCGCTCTGGAATCGGGCGCCGATAAGGTCTACATTGTGACGTGCGCTGAAGGGGCCTGTCGTTACCGGGAAGGGAACACACGGGCGAAGAAACGTCTCACCTTTGCCCAGGGCCTGATCCAGGAGATCGGACTCGAATTAGAACGTCTCGAACTGATCCATCTTGCGCCGGGAACAAAAACAACCATTGACGAACTCGCACGGGGACTTATTGCACGGGAAGCCCTGATCGGTCCTTCACCTCTGGCCCGATAAACAAAGGAACGAAGATGGCCCCGACAATGTTGTTACCGGAGGGGATGGACGATGAGCCCCAAAAATTCAAGGAGTAAGGCATGATTACCGCGGAAAGAAAACCTTTATCGGAGATCAAGGAAATGATTGCGCCGTACCGAAAGATCCTTATCGCTGGATGCGGCAGTTGCGTGGCTGAGTGCGCCGCAGGCGGAGAGAAGGAAGTAGGGCTTATTGCTTCGGCGCTTAGGATGGATGCAAAGAAGGAAGGCCGCGATCTCAAAATCAAAGAGATTACGCTCGACCGCCAGTGTGTCTACGAATTTATCGACCAGTTGACGGACTTGATCGACGTGTACGACGCGGTGCTCTCGCTTGGGTGCGGCGCCGGCGTGCAGGCAGTGGCTGAGGTCTTCCCGCAGGCCATCATCCTGCCTGCTCTTAACACGACCTTCATCGGTGAGACCAAAGAGGCAGGGGTCTGGGTTGAGAATTGCCGCGCATGTGGCGACTGCAAACTCGCTTATTTCGCCGCGGTCTGTCCTGTTACCCGGTGTTCCAAGGGCCTATTCAACGGGCCTTGCGGCGGGTCCAAGGACGGGAAATGTGAAGTCGACCCCGATACGCCCTGCGCGTGGCAGCTCATCGTGGAACGCCTTGACGAGAGAGGGCAGCTCGATCATCTAAAGAAGGTGTACCCGCCCGCGGACTGGTCAAAACAGCAGGGCAAAGGACCCAGGAAAATCGTAAGGGAGGACCAGACAACATGAAAGCCGGAAGTCGTCTGAAAAGGATTTTGCACAAAGGTCATTTCGCCGTCACCGCTGAGTGCGGTCCCCCCAAGGGTGCAGACCCTAAAGCCATTCAAAAAAAGGGCAAACTCCTGAAAGGCTTTGTGGACGGCGTCAATGTAACGGACAACCAGACCGGCGTAGTGCGTCTCTCGAGTCTCGCTTCCTGCGTGCTCCTCGGTAAGATAGGTCTCGATCCGGTGCTCCAGATGGTGACCCGCGATCGAAACCGTATCGCGCTTCAGTCCGATATCCTCGGCGCTTCCGCTCTTGGTATCCGTAACATCCTTTGCCTCACCGGAGACCACCAGTCTTTTGGCAATCAGCCGCAGGCAAAAGGCGTGTTTGATATTGACTCGGTTCAGCTTGTGCACCTCGTCCGACAGATGCGAGATGAGGGCCTCATTCTCGGCGGAGAAAAACTTTCTACGCCACCCGATCTTTTCGTCGGGGCCGTCGAAAACCCATTTGCAGACCCTTTTAAATACCGGGTCATCCGCCTTGAGAAAAAGGTCGATGCAGGGGCCGAGTTCATTCAGACCCAATGCATCTACAACCTTAACCGGTTCGGAGAGTGGATGGGCCAGGTGAGAGACCGGGGTCTTGACAAGAAGGTTTACATACTGGGCGGTATCACCCCGTTGAAGTCGGCCCGTATGGCTGAATATATGAATACACAGGTCGCCGGTATGGACGTGCCTCAAGAAGTGATTAGCCGCATGAAAGGGGTCGCCCAGGGCGAACAGCGCAAGGAAGGGCTGAAAATTGCCGTGGAGACGATTCAGGCGCTCAAGGAAATCGAAGGTGTCCACGGCGTCCATATCATGGCGATTGAGTGGGAAGACGCGGTGCCTGAGATCGTCGAAGAGGCCGGCCTCACGCCGAGACCGGACGTGTAAGAGGAGTAGAAACATGCCCCTGAAATACCACATAACCACGAAGCAGACGGACAACAGGTTTCCCGCCATCACAAAATCCGGTGTGATCGCCTGGGAGGAAGGCTGTTTAAAATGTCCCCGCTGCGTAAAAAAGGATTGCGTGTATAAGGTATACGAAAAGCGCGCTCTGGATACACGGCAGATGATCGATTCACTCGATAGTATCTGCAAGGACTGTTTCAGATGCGTACAGAACTGTCCCAACCGGCTTATCCAGAAGGGGCTTAATCCGCTATATAAAGCGCTCGGGGATAGCTACTGGACGCCGGAAGTCATTTCCGGTCTCTACTTCCAGGCTGAAAGCGGCCGCATCCCCGTGTCCGGGGCCGGTTACGGTGGTCCGTTTTCCGGTGCAGGTTTTGACGCCATGTGGACCGACATGTCAGAGATCGTTCGTCCCACAAGAGACGGTATCCACGGCCGTGAGTATATCAGCACTACCGTGGATATAGGCCGTAAACTCATGGCCCTCGCATTTGATGCAGAGGGCAATATGTCATCGTCGCTCGCACCTCCGCCGCTCGTCGAGATACCGCTCCCTATTATCTTTGATATCCTGCCCTGGTCACCGCCCGCCAAACGGATCAAGCTTGCCTTGCTGGAGGCAGCCCGCGCCCTTGGCACATTTGTCGTGATCAGACAGTCCGAATTCGATCAGGAAATGGAGAAATACCTTTCCCATATCATCTTCTTCGTGGATGGCGATCCCAAGGCCCTTAAAAAGGGACTTGTTGAGAGGCTTTCGCTCGTCGAGATACCCGATAGCAGGCAGGTTATGACGCTTCAGAAGAGCTTGAAGCAGACGAACCCCCGCCTTGTTGTTCTTATCAGATTGGAGCTTACACCTCGAGCGTCTGAACGGGTGATCCATCTTGCCGGGGAGGGCGCTGAAGCGCTCCATCTTTCCTGTGACGAATACGGCATGGAGAAGGGCGAAAAACCTTTGTTTATCAAGGATCGGATCAAGGAGATACACCTTGCGCTTGTGGATAAGGGCGTGAGGGATGAGATAACCCTTATTGGCGGTGGCGGCGTTGCCATGGCCGAGCACACGGCGAAGCTCATCATTTGCGGTGCCGATGCCCTCACAGTAGACATTCCGCTCCTCGTGGCCATGGAGTGCAGGGTTTGCCGCCGTTGCAAACAAGGCGTGGCCTGCCCTGTTGAACTCGAAGGCGTGGACCCTGCCTGGGGCGCTCAGAGAATCGAGAACCTCATTGCAGGCTGGCATAGCCAGCTCCTTGAGATCATGGGCGCCATGGGCATAAGGGAGGTGCGCCGTTTGCGTGGAGAAATGGGCCGGGCCATGTTTTTTGAGGACCTTGAAAAAGAGATTTTCGCTGTCATGGGGAAAAGAGGTTAGCCGATGCCACACAATCGAAACAGTGAAGGATTTGTTTTTCCCGAGACAAGAGAAGCGCCAAGCCGCTTCCGTAATGCCCTCGGCAAATATCGCGTGAGCATAAGCAAGGCCTGCAATAACTGCGGACTCTGTCTTGAGCTCTGCCCGTATGGCGTTTACAAGAAGGGCACCAAACGGCCGAAGGCCGCATCGGACCATCTCTGCCTTGGATTCCCCTGCAGCAAGAATACGTTCTACTGCGTAGACAGATGTCCCCAGAAAGCGATCTCGCTCACACTCAACCCTTCTTATGAGGTCCTGGGTGACAGACGCTGGCCGGCCGATCTGTTGGCCGGTACCTGGCACATGGCCGCCACAGGCGAAATACCGCATCAAGGCCTTAACTACAAAACCGGCGACTCGGGAGGCGGTTTCGACAAACTGCGTTTCGTCTTTCCCAAGGCCAAAGACAATGGGATGAGCGAACACGAGATTTCTACGGCCATTGAACTCAATCGGTCTTCCGATTCCCGTCCCCGCATCACGATACCGGTGCCTTTCTACCTGGGCGGCATGTCCTTCGGCTCAGTGAGCATCGTTACCATGCTTTCCAGGGTGAGGGCGGCAACGGCGCTCGGCACCTTTTGTTGCACGGGAGAAGGCGGTTATCCGGAAGAATTGATACCCTACGACGACCACATCATTACACAGGTGGCCACAGGCCTTTTCGGCGTGAGAGAAGAAACCATCAAACGGGTCCGCATCGTCGAATTCAAATACGCCCAGGGTGCGAAACCCGGCCTTGGCGGGCATCTTCTCGGCGACAAGGTAACGCCCCGCGTGGCGGCCATGCGTGAGGCCGTGACGGGAAGCGCCCTGTTCTCGCCATTTCCCTTTCACAGCGTCTATTCCGTAGAAGACCACAAGAAACACGTGGACTGGATCAAAGAGACAAACCCCAAAGCCCTCGTATCGGTTAAGGTATCGACACCCACCGACGTGGACATGGTGGCCGTGGGAAGCTACTACGCAGGAGCGCACATTGTGCAGCTTGACGGCAGTTACGGCGGCACCGGCGCTGCCCCCGACATCGCGAAAAAGAACATTGCCATGCCCATCGAATATGCCCTTCCCAAGGTTCATAAATTCCTCCTGGCCGAAGGCATACGTGACAACATTACGATCATCGCGAGCGGCGGCATCCGCTCCGCCTATGATATGGCAAAAGCCATCGCCATGGGCGCAAACGGGGTATGTCTCGGCACAGCGGACATGGTGGCCCTCGAATGTATCCGTTGCCATCACTGCGAATCCGGGCGAGGATGCGCGAGAGGTATCGCCACGACCGACGAAGAGCTGACGAACCTTATGGAGCGTGAATGGGCCACACAAAGGA
Organism: Syntrophorhabdaceae bacterium; assembly: GCA_035541755.1. Lineage (NCBI taxonomy): Bacteria > Pseudomonadati > Thermodesulfobacteriota > Syntrophorhabdia > Syntrophorhabdales > Syntrophorhabdaceae > Syntrophorhabdaceae bacterium. Next base: position 2,869 of record DATKMQ010000158.1, on the reverse strand, counting down.
TCATCAACATGTATTTGACCTGGCGCAAACAGCTCGTTCAGATCCTCAAGCGTTTCGGCATGAAAAGCGTAACCGAACTGACAGGGCGCTTAGATCTTCTCGCCCATCTTGATTACATCAAAGAGGGGGAAGTCGAGGGAGAGCTGGATTTATGAGACCAGGAGCCGATTACGAGGTTTGCCATGAGTAAGAAGTATTTCACACAAGACATCATTCGGAGCCGCGATGCCCTGGCGCAGGCGGCAAAGGGAATAAAAAGAGAAGGCATAGAGGCGGAAGAAGGTGGCTGCGGCGTCACGGGTTTTGCGTGTAGTATACCGGTGAGCGGCAAGCACATTTTCGAGCCTTCGGTCCAGATGCACAATCGAGGCAATGGCAAAGGCGGGGGCCTCGCCGCCGTGGGGCTGAGTCCCACAAAACTCGGCGTGGACCAGAAGACCCTGGACGAAGATTTCCTTTTGCAGGTCGCGCTTCTCGATGAAACGGCCCTGCCCGAGGTGGAGGCGAGATTTATCAAACCCGTCTTCAAGATCGATCACGAGGCCTTTATCGACACGGTTGATGACTACCGTGACATCAAAGGGCTCGAGGTGAAGCCTCCTCAGGTGAAACGGTATTTTGTCCGGGTCAAGCCGGAAGCACTCGCTCATTTTCAGAAAGAGCGCCATCTAGAGGCACTCCCCCGTTTTAAGGCCGAAGAGGAATGCGTCTACCAGAACACCTATCAACTGAACCTGGCGCTCTATAGTGCGCTTGGCGACAAGAAGGCCTTTGTGCTCTCTCACGGCAGAAACATGATGATCTTGAAGATCGTGGGCTACGCCGAACAGGTGGCACAGTACTATCAGCTTGAGAACTTCGATGCCCATATCTGGATCGCACACCAGCGCTACCCTACCAAAGGTCGTGTTTGGCACCCCGGCGGGGCCCACCCGTTCATCGGCCTCGACGAAGCCTTGGTTCACAATGGCGATTTCGCCAATTACTATTCCGTATCGGAATATCTGCGTCAACGCAACGTGTATCCACTCTTTCTCACCGATACGGAGGTCTCTGTCCAGGTTTTCGACCTCTTAAACAGGGTGTACGGCTATCCTCTTGAATACATCATCGAAGCCCTGGCTCCGACAAGCGAGATGGATTTCGACCATCTCCCCGAAGACAAACAGCGCATCTACCGGCAGATACAGGCCGCGCACATTCACGGCTCCCCGGACGGACCCTGGTTCTTCATTATCGCCCGTTCCGACGTGAAGAACAAACAGTTCCAGCTCATCGGTATCACCGATACGGCAATGCTGAGACCCCAGGTATTCGCGTTGCAGAAAGGGGACATAGAGATCGGCCTCATCTGTTCGGAGAAGCAGGCCATCGATGCGACCCTTGAAAGTCTGGCCAAAGAAGATGCCCGTTTCGGCACTATTGCCGACCAGTATTGGAACGCCCGCGGTGGAAGCTACACGGACGGTGGCGCCTTCATATTCTCCGTTAAGGAATCGGCCCCCGGAGTCATGGGTCTTAACTGTTCGGATAAGTTCGGTCGGGTTATTGACGTGCCCAAGGACCAGACGCCCCTCGATTTCACCGTATCCCTGGGCCGGCGTCCGACCTGTCACGTAGACCATCTCAAGAATATCGTGAGGGAGTTGTCCCACAATAATATCGGAAAACTTTTTTCAGACCTCTGCGACTATCTTCCCAAATGGGACTATGCCCGTTTTTACACATATCTCGATCTCCTGCTGGCTCTTGCCGAGGAAGACGATCTCAAGGGATCGGTCATCAGTCTTCTCACCCTAATTCTCGATCGGCGTCTCCCTCTGGGCGACAAGCGACGTCGCTCAATCCTTCAGATGGTCTCGATGACGCTCGATGCTATCTTCCGGGGAATCCCCCTTATCACCGATACGGGGACGGTGCTGTACGGACGCCGGATCGACTTCGCGAACCGCAAAGGGCTTCGCGGTCCCGAAGGTAACGAAAAGGTGTTGGTTGCCGATGCGGGGCTCTTTGAGCCCGAGGGCGACGACTCTTTCGCACGGCTTATCTCGGAGGCCTACAGGCTTGGCTGGAGACAATTCGTCTGTTTCGGCCATCGGGGGCAGCGTTTCCTCGGATGCGGTTTCGGCCCTGACTCGCAGGGGGTGCGGATCGACGCGTATGGCTCAACCGGTGACTATCTTGCTTCAGGTATAGATGGTCTCGAACTCTATGTACACGGCAACGCCCAGGATCAGCTCGGCCAGATCATGAAATCAGGCAAGCTTGTGGTCTACGGCGATGTGGGACAGACTTTTATGTATGGCGCCAAGGGCGGCGAAGTCTATATCATGGGAAACGCGGCGGGCCGTCCGCTCATCAACGCCGTGGGTAAGCCGAGGGTCGTGATTAACGGCACGGCGCTCGATTTTCTCGCCGAGTCATTCATGGCCGGAGACCCATACAACGGCGGCGGCTTTGTGATTCTCAACGGGCTTGCCTTCGACAAGAACAACAAGGTCGACCCTCTGGAAACGCCCTACCCGGGATCGAATCTTTTCTCCCTCGCATCCGGTGGCGCGATCTTTGTGCGCGATCCTTACAAGAAGATCGTCACTGAACAGTTGAACGGCGGGGAAATATTGCCCTTCACAAAACGCGACTGGGGGCTGATCCTTCCCTATTTGCAGGAAAACGAGCGTCTCTTCGGTATCTCAATCGACGAGCATCTTCTGACCGTCGGCGGAAAGAAAATGAAGCCGGAAGAGGTGTTTAGGACCATAGGCGCTGTGAAGGTGTCGGTTTTGACGAGTGCGAGTAAGGCTATGGCGATGAATGAGGAGTGGGAGGAAGAAGACTAGCGCGATGAATTAATGATTGAGGCGCTCCT
>DATKMQ010000157.1 GCA_035541755.1 Syntrophorhabdaceae bacterium | reverse complement strand
TCGCCTATGAACGGTATCCTTCTTCACAGACCGATACGATAACGGGCTCGCCGATCAACTTCTTCCTGCTATGCGTCACAAAATTGATTGACCTGTACAACCGCTAAGGTCATCATTTTCCTGCTTTTTCTTGAAAAAGGGAAAGGAGGAAAGAATGACCCAGACACAGGCATCCATCCATGAACCAAGCGAAAGCGCAGTATCAGGTGAGCATCGTGCACAGACGCCGGTCAATCATATCCTCGAACGTCTTTCACCCCTGGAGTTTCCGGCCAAGGACCAGCTCGCGAACTACCTGCGTCACAAATCACGCCTGAACCACAAACGGAGAACGCTGGACAGTTCCTTCACCTCAACCAGACTCTTCCTCGACTTTTACAGGGAGTTGGGCAAGGAAGATCTGAAGGACCTGGAACGTGGCGATCTTGAAGCCTTCATCGAGCACGAGCAGGACCGGGGCCTCAAGATTTCAACGGTAAAGACTCGGATGGCTTCCCTCATGGCGTTTCTCCACTTCCTGGTCGAACAGGATCTTATTCCCGCGACTGCCACTAAGAAAACGATCAGGTTCAAGCTTCCCGATGCACTTCCCAGGGCGATCGCCCCCAAGGATCTGCGAAAGCTCCTCTGTGCGATCCACAACACCCGGGACCGGGCCCTGATCCTGTTACTCTTAAGGACGGGGATCAGGATCGGTGAAGCCCTCGGCCTCACCCTCAATGATATCGATCTTCGGGATCGAAAGGTTCATCTCTTCCAGGGAGAGAAAAACAGCATGGGGAGGGTGGTCTACTTCTCGGATGATGCCTTCTTCGCCTTAAAGCGCTGGCTCAAGCGACGGGACCCCGGGAAGCAGTTTCTCTTTTACGGCCAGACCGACCGGCCCCTCTGCTACAGCGCCGCTGCAAGCCGCTTCAAAAAGTACCTCACCCGAGCCAAGCTTACTGACAAGGGTTACACGGTGCATTCGCTTCGCCATACCTACGCCTCCGAGTTGCTCAACGCCGGGATGCGTTTGGAATGCCTTCAAAAACTTCTGGGGCACCAGGACATCGAGATGACCGGCAGGTATGCCCGGCTCACCGACAAAACCCGGAAGGAGGAATACTTCCGGGCCATGGCCAAAATCGAGAAAGGAGAGATCGATGGAGATGATCGATAGATACCGGCGGTCGTTGAAGAGAAAGAACTATGCGGCGCACACCGTGAAGGCCTACCTGAACGCCCTTGCCCAGTTCACCCGCTGGCTTGACGTCCCGCTTGAACGCGTGACCCGCAGCGAGGTGGGAGTCTATGTGGATCACCTCTTTTGGAAACGGTTGAGTCCGAAAACGGTCACGTGCCCTTTGCAAATCATCAGAGGTTTCTATGAGTATCTCATCCATGAAGAAGGGATGGCACTGACGAACCCTGTCACCAAAATCTCCATCCGCCTGCCGAAACCGTTGCCCCGCCATCTCAAGGACGAGCAGGTTGCAAATTTCTTGTCTGTCATCACGAAGGCGCGTGACCGGGCGATGTTGATGCTGATGCTGCGCTCGGGCTTGAGGGTGGAAGAGGTTGCCCACCTCACCGTCGATGCGGTAGAATTCCAAAGGAGAGAGCTCTTTGTCTCAAGCGGCAAAGGCGCCAAGGACCGCATGGTCTACCTCAGTGATGATGCCTGCGTTGCCCTTGCCGCCTACCTTGAAAAACGATCATCGAAGGCGAAACAGCTCTTCCTGGTCGAGAAGGGGCCGATGAAGGGGAACCCGATCTCCGTCCGCGGCATCCAGAAGAGGATGGAGTATTATGCACGAAAAAGCGGATTGAACGTGTCGTGTCATTGCCTTCGTCATACCCTCGCAACCCAGCTCCTCAACGCCGATGCCGATCTCTCTTCCATTCGGGATCTTCTGGGACATGCCCATATCACCACCACAGAGTTTTTTAACTGCATCCCAGCAAGATCTGGGACATAAGACCTTCCGAATTACCCACCCATTCCACCCCTATAGAGATATCGATCTCGAGACAGTGGAAGTAAGGCGATTGCCAGCCGAGTGTCGCGTCTTCTTTTTCAATCCCAATGGGCGCAAGTCTTCCGTTCCGCTGGACTGGACGGATATTGCAGCGCCGGATCCGTTCATCCTCCTCTCGGGTGAACGCACGTTGTTCCGAGTCGAAGATCTCCTCGGACTGGCGCGTCTTCTCGGTGAAATCGGAAGAAGGCGCCCTAAGCGACGGAGCAGTGCTGTAAAGTAAATTATGCCGCAAATGTAAAAGTAAATTTGCCGCATGTGCTACGTATATACCGATAATCAGTTTATATATGCTTTTAATATTGATACATTAAAGCAAATCTGACTTGACATTGACCAAGATATGCGGCATAATTATATTAACTATCTTGATCAGAGGGGGAATGGAAATGGGACGTGCCCAAAAGCCAGACGACGAAAAGTTAAAGCGGTTGAAGGAATACGGCGCTTTCAATCCTCATCCGGAGAAGGTCACGGAAGAGATGTTTTCGGACCCAAAGTTCGATTTCTTTGATCCTCATGATCTCGTCCAGGTCAAGTATGAAATGCTGCGAGCCGTCGATAAGGAGGGCAAGTCGGTAAAACAGGCATCTGAAGCTTATGGTTTTTCACGGCCGGCGTTCTATAAGGCGCAATCTCAGTTTAAGAGTGGTGGCGTGAGCGGACTTATCAGAAAGCGTCCGGGGCCTAGGTCTTCCCACAAGATAACTGATGAAATCCTGGTCTTCATCGAGGGAAAAACAGAGGAAGGCAAACCGCTTCGTTCCAGAAAGCTGGCGTTGTTGATCAGGGAGAAATTTGGAAAAGACGTCCATCCCCGATCCATAGAGCGCGCCATGGTACGGAGAAAAAAAAAGGAATAAAGATGTGTCCCCGGCTTACCAGCACAGAATTAACTGAGGGCGCCTTAGTGCAATATGAGTCATTGCGTACACAGGTATTGCGAGAAGAAGCGTCTCTTTCCATGCGTAGCCTGGGGATGGCCCTGTTTATACACCATGGAATGCTTGCCTGGGCTGAAATGTATCATCAATGCAGGCCGCCTTCAGATGCAATTTTGGATAAGCATCCTCAGATTTCTGCCCTTCAACACGGAACAAACTCAGAAATGATAAAAGTCATGGCGAACCTAATGGTATCCAATCTGAAAGGGGATCAATCATGGAGTTCTCACGACGTCCAGATCAGAAGGTGACATCAACCCACCTAAAAAGGCAGGCGTACTGCTATATCAGGCAATCTACCCTGAAGCAGGTCTTTGAGAACACTGAAAGCACAAAACGCCAATATGCCCTTCGCGAACGAGCGATCTCGTTGGGATGGCCCGTCGCGCAGATTGTGACCATAGATTCGGACCTGGGCGAAACGGCCGCCTCCGTAGCTGATAGAAAAGGATTTCAATGCCTGATGACGGAAGTGAGCCTAGGACATGCGGGACTCGTCATGGGCCTGGAAGTTTCACGTCTGGCGCGAAACAATGCCGATTGGGCACGGCTCCTGGAGATCTGTGCTATAACCGACACCCTTATTCTTGATGAGGAAGGGGTCTATGATCCAACCGATTTCAACGATCGACTGCTTCTCAACATGAAAGGAACTTTTTCTGAAGTAGAGCTTCACGTGTTAAGATCGAGGCTAAGAGGGGGCGCTTTGAACAAAGCCCGACGGGGTGAGTTCAAGACGCGGCTGCCGACCGGATTTGTTTATGATCACAACGACAAAATCATACTTGACCCGGACCAGCAGGTTCAGCAGTGCTTTCGTTTGTTCTTTGACATTTTTGAACGGACGGGGGCAGCATTTGCCACGGTTAAAGCGTTCAGGGAAGATGAGATGAAGTTTCCCTACCGTATCCATTACGGCCCCAACAGAGGAGACCTGCAGTGGCGGCCATTGACTTACAGCCGTGCGCTGGTGGTTCTAAGAAATCCGCGCTACGCTGGAGCATACTATTACGGACGACAGCGATCCCGGAGAAAGGTGGATGGATCAATAACCTTTTTTCAAGTTCCTCAAGACAAGTGGCTGGTGCTGCTGAAGGACGTCCATTCTGGTTATATCTCGTGGGATCAATATGAAGGGAACTTACGTCGGATACGGGAAAATGGGATCGCCTATAACAACATTGATAGGAAAACGCCGCCTCGTGAGGGAGAATGTCTTTTGCAGGGATTGGCGATTTGTGGGAAATGTGGACAGCGAATGACAATAAGATATAAATACCAACGTACACGACAGGTCGACCCGGTTTATCTCTGTCAGCGCAATCGCATCGAAAGGGGGGAAAATAGTTGCCAATACATACCCGGGGCTGGTGTCGATGAAGCGATTGACAAGCTCCTAATGGAATCGGTCACCCCGTTGACACTGGAAGCGGCTCTGGAGGTCCAGCGAGAACTGGAAGGCCGTTTTAAAGAAGCTGACAAACTGCGCAAGCAGCATGTGGAGCGGGCTGAATATGATGCCAATCTCGCCCGACGACGTTTCATGCAGGTCGATCCCGATAACCGGCTTGTTGCTGATACACTTGAAGCGGAATGGAATGGTAAACTCAAAGCCCTGCAAGAGGCAAAAGACCATTATGAAAAGCATCGCCAATTGGAATCAGATAACCTGAAGGTCGAGCAGCAGCAAGAAATACTCAAACTGGCCAGAGAGTTCCCGAAGTTGTGGAAGGATCCCAAAACGCCACTCCGCGAGAAGAAGCGGATGATTAGGTTCCTAATTGAAGATGTGACCATGATCAGAGGAGAAGACATCACGCTGCACGTGAGGTTTAGAGGCGGCGCCAAGAAAACCATAAAGGTCCCCCCTCCGTTAAAGGGATGGCAGTACAACGTTGTGGACTCGAAGATCGTCGAAACGGTAGACGAACTCCTGAGCGACCATAATTATGGTGAAATTGCGGCCATCCTCAACCAGGGCGGTTTCAAATCCGGCCAGGGTCGCCGGTTCGACAGGAGAGTCGTAACTGGGATCGTCCACGGGTATAACCTCAAGACCCGGTATACAAGATTGCGAAATACCGGGAAGCTGACTGCGGAAGAAGTGGCGAAGCTATTGGGAGTATCGATTCAGACAGCACGAGCTTGGGGAAAGAAAGGCAAAATCAAGACCTACCCCTACAATGGCCGAAACGGATGCCTTTATGAGCATCCCGGAGTTAACTCGCCACTCATGAAGAAAATGGGCGCAGGCCGTTGATGATATAGGCTTTAATCCGACATCTATCACTCGGGAGATCGTGAGGCATAGTATGGAAACTGGATCACGACCCAACGCTACTGCCGGGTCGCAAACCTCAAGGTCCGACGGGACTACGACAAAGCCATGGAAGTGGTCCTACAACGGATGCAGGCGTTGGAGGAGGAGGATGAGGATCCCCGAAGCCACCCTCATGAACACCGAGGGTACAGAGGACCGATGGCGGGAGATCACAGGACCCGTGGCGAAGAAACGATATCGCCGATCCTCGTGTTGAAAAAGAGAAAAGAAGCGGGGGACGTTGGAGAACGACAAGAAAGGGTTGCTCCATGAAAAGCAAAACAAACCATGAGGAACTGGATGCATTGATGGATGAGATCATCATCGACGCTGACGGCGATGACGAACAACTCTGGGCCTTCCGGCAGGGACTTGAAGACGAACTTGGGCTTCCCAAACAGGCCTTTGTCATTGGAGAGGCGGTGACCGTACTTACCATTGACTATGAGGGTAACGAGCGGCGCGGATTGACCGCGCGCTGCCGGCGTGAGGACGGCACTGAATACCAGGTAGCTGCGTGTGATTTGTTCTTCCCGAGAGGCACGATGGCCGCCCGCTCTATCGCTGCCTACCGTAAGTGGCTCGGAATCGAACCGTATGCTCAAGGCAAGGTCCCTGCTAAGCGCAAACCCCAAAAGGCAACGGAGGAGGATCTCGACCTGACCCACGATATTGAATTGATTGCCCTGGCGGTGAAGGGAAATGCTATCTCCTGCCGCATCCTGGGAAAGGGAGATGTCACACTCCGGTCCACGCGCTCCTGGGATGTCGTGCCGGGTGAGTTCATCACAGTCACGCCGCGAAAGAAGTGGCGCTACGCAGGACATCCCTATCTCTCCGGAGAAATCAAGGCCTGGCGCCTCGATGTCGCTGCCCTCGGTCTTACGCCCCTCAAACTTGAAGACGAGGGGATGTGGCTCCCGCACGAGCACTACTGGGGAGAACCGGATACACCGATCGAAGACTGGGCGAAACCAATCATCGAGCGCGGCCCGCGATCTGCGTATGTGATGGAACAGGTGATCCCCGGCGAAGATCCGGACGATCCTTACACAGATCCCATACTCGAATCGGTTGAGTTAAAAGAAGCCGGTGACTACGGTGAGGCAAACCGTACACTCATGAACCTTCTCATTGCAGATCTCCGTTGTCTCGATGCGCACGCACACCTCGGCAATCTTGTCTTCGATCACGAACCGGAGAAAGCCATCCGTCACTACGAAGTCGGGGTGCGGATCGGAGAGCTCTCCCTTGGAGAGAACTTCGAGGGACTTCTTCCCTGGGGGCACATCAACAACCGCCCATTCCTTAGATGCCTCAATGGCTATGGTCTCTGTCTCTGGCGACTCGGCCGGTTCAAAGAGGCCGATGACGTTTTTACCCGCATGCTCTGGCTCAACCCGACAGACAACCAGGGTGTGCGCTTCCTCATCCATGACGTGCGCAACGGTGAGGCGTGGCATGAATAATAGTTGATCCTTAGAAAAACCAAGAAAGCAAAAACAGCGGGTTTCCGAACTCCGCGCGCACAGCGGCAAAGCCAGAACCCTGTGGAACTATGGAAAGCTGTCTCACCTTCTCACAGTTCCTCAGTACGGTAGCAACACGGATGGTTATCTATTATGATAGCGACGGCCCTAAAGAACAAAGAACTCTCTTGACAGCGAAACACAGAAAACAGATAATGGAAAACGGTATGTAACTAACTGATATACCAAGAAAAAGCAGCTTTTGTTACGTATAGCTTCCTGAAGTCTTGTTTTCGTACTTCCTTTGCTCGATGCAGGAGTCCAACCCGTAATCAATGATTTCGTCATGGCTGAACCCATTCGCATTATTTGTTTGACAAATCTTATTCCTTTTGATAGAAAATAAGTCAAAATGGGTCACTCGATAAAGCCAGACCCTCCGTGAGAAGGAAACGGAAAGCGGCGGGTCTCCGGGAAGCCACCGGCTGAG
>DATKMQ010000156.1 GCA_035541755.1 Syntrophorhabdaceae bacterium | reverse complement strand
AGCCGCCATGTCCTCAAGGATGTGACGGTGCTCCGGATACATTTTGGCAAGTCTGCGGTAGTTGAAAACCGCGAAGATCTCCATGCTCCGAGCTATAAAATTCATCAGGAAGCGCGGGCTTACTCGGCATGCTAATCGGATAAGGTTCCCAACGGCATAAAAGAACCAATTGAACAGGAAGAAGGGTTTAGTACCATACCCCTTCAGGATAAATTTGATGATTTCCTGGTGTTCGTATTCGTCGTTGGCGATGCCCAGGATCTTGGCGTCATGCGTAGCCTCATAATGGCCCATGTATGCTAGCATTGCGCCGATCTCTACCCCATAATTGAACTTTAACAGTAAATGTTTCATAAAAAATACGCAGATAGGTCAGACGCGACTTCTGACAAGGCTTGCGCCGGGCAGACACCAAAGTCCGCCTGTGTGTCTCTAGGAGACCAAGGATGCACGAAGGGTTTCCCCCAATCTTCGCTTCCCACACCGCTATCCGCAGTAATTTGTTTCCCCTTTAAGTGGTTGCGGAGGCCCGACTTGCACAGGCATAATTTGGCTTATGAGGCCAAGCTGGCACTACTTCCAGTCCACTCCGCAGATTTGTTACTTCTTATCGCAGCTTTCCGATGAACATCCGCTGCACTGTTTGCTGCATCGACACCCAAAATAGACGACCGCGCCAATAACAGCGGCAACCGCCAAAAAACCTAAAACGCATTCCATATCATTTCTCCTTTTTGTATTTTTCTGAAACCATGTCCAGTTCTTGCATCAATTTGAAACACGCGGTGAACGAATCAATATAAGGCCGGTGTTCTTTCACGGGTCTCCGTATTCCCGTCTTCTCCTTGGCGAACTCTATAGCCGCCTTGTGTAACTCTATAGGAAGAATACCCTCTGTGTCACCTGTTTTATAGCCCACGGTCTCTTCCCACTCTATCTCTCCGGAGAGAGTATCAAACTTCCACGCCATTGTCTACCAATCATCTCCCCAATAGTCATCATCGTACTCGTATTCGTCATTCGTAGTCTCGGATTGAGACTCCGACTGGGAATCGGGGAACTCCTTCACGTCCGGTGAGACCCTGATACTGAACAGTGAGACGTTTGCCTCGCCAGAGGCCATGATTTCTAAAGTAATCTCCGAGTCGTTCTGTATCGCCTGACATCTTTGCAAGAAACTCTTTACCGTCGCTAGTTCGGCAGATGAAAGCTCCAACTTTACCGCTGAGTCTACCGCGTCCCTCTTCGATACCAACAATGTCAAACTCGGCATCGTCAAACTCCTTAACCTTCAAAAGATCGTACGAGCGCTTATTAACATATTTACCACGAGGGTTACGCAAAATCAAGCCCTCATATCCTTCTGATCTCGCGCTCTCAAATTGATCCATTACCTCGTGCTCTTGGACAAATAACGTTTTGACAAGCTGCACACCGAAGAGGGCGTCGTCGTAGTAGGCGAATAAGCTGCTTAGTTTATTCCAGCGCTCATCGAACGTGCCTTCGCAAACAACGTCGTATATGTGATACTGCACGTCCGTGCAGCGGTCGTCCGGCTCTTCTTGCCTAACCAGCGAAACAATATGCTCGAAGTCACGTCTAAAGGCGTGATTGTAGAGTTCTCCGTCGAATATGATGTCCCGATTTCCGAAGCACGCCTCAAGTTCCATAATTATGTGGGGCATTGAAGTGATGGGCTTGCGGGTTCTGGACCAAAGAGTGCAGGCGCCATCCTTGATTATGGCGATGCAGCGGATACCATCCAGCTTTGCCTGGGCGTAAGCCGGGAATAGCATCTTATGGCCGTGCTTGTTGAAGTTGTGAGCGAGCATCGGATTGATGCCGCCTTCGATGATCTCGTCGACCTCACCGGCCTCGGCACCTTCTGAAGATTCTACATAACCCTTCTTCTTCTGTTTCTTCCAACGCGCCTCAGCTTCCTTCTCGGCCTGCCGTAAGGGAGTAGTCTCGTTCTTCTTGCCGATGTTTTTTCCGGCTTCGATCCTCTCAGATGTTTGTTGTGGGTTTTCTGTACCGAGTTGGCCGAATGTGGTCTTGATGATACCCGGTACGTTCTGAGTAAACGTCAGATCAGGCTCTACGCAGATTTCCCAGAACTGAATAGCGCCCGTTGAAGTTTTCTTAAAAAGTGGTGGAAAAATTTTCACTATATGCCTTTCATTCTGTTGAGTCTGAGATGAATACCGCGTGCGGAGTAAAAGGATGCTGACACTTCCCTGGAGGCGCCCAAGTTAGTCTCTACGAATGCTTTATCTACCTCCATCCACGAGGGTTCGTCCCTGTCGATGAACTGCAGAACCGTTGTTTTAGTTACCGGATCGCACTTTTCAAGCACCTTGCAAAGTCTACCGTCGTAATATTTTAAAAAGTCTCCAGTGTCGAATTCCATTGAAATGTCCTCCACATAATGATATATCATTTTGAGAGTTCTGAATCAAGGAGTTTCCGTGGCAATCGACAAAGACCAAATTCTCGGACAGATTATAAATTTTATAGTGGGACTTATTTCAAAAGAGAAAACTGCGGAAGTTTCGGTCACGATCCCGCTCGGACAAGATGCTCCGCCCTCACCGCCCCCAATCGACTGGATCAGTCCAGCCTCAAAGATCACTGAACATTTTACAGTAGG
>DATKMQ010000155.1 GCA_035541755.1 Syntrophorhabdaceae bacterium | reverse complement strand
CACTGAATCGCCAACCCGCCTCGCCTGGAAATAGCCAATCGGTAATGACAGCAGATGCCGGAAAAGCCTTGCTCCAAGCTCGACGTCGATCTTGCTGCTGGTATGGGCGAAGATCCAGGTACGGATTGTGGTCAGGGCGGTTTGAAAGAGAACGCCCGCAAGCAGTGCGATACCGATCACATGTAGTGTCTGCATGGCGTTATTGACCAGGACCTTGTCCATCACCACCTGGAAACCAAGAGGGGTCACCAGGCCGATGAGTTGCAGCACAAATGAAATCAGCATGACTTCGCCGAGCAGCGTCCTGTATTTGACGATAGCGGGAATAAACCAAGTGAAATCGAACTTTGAGAGATCCCGCATGTAGCTCATTTTCGAGGTAAAGAAAATGAACTGACCCGACCAACGATCCAGAAAATCTTCTTTCGTCAGGACTTCGGCGTTGGGATTGCCGGGTTGCTGAACTATTATTCTGGGTTTGGTTTTGTCCCCGCCGTCGTAACCGTATTTTACGGCAATGAAGAATTTCCCTTCCTTGTCGATCGCGATGGCAGGCAAAGGCGAGCGGTCCAGCCGACCCGGCTCTTGCGTGACGAGCCTGGCCGTGAGCCCGAGGCGCTTGGCGCCCAAAAGGATGGTTTCAACCGTGAATAGTTTCGGTCCGAACTCGTGCCGTAGTTGAGCTTCATCAGCGGCGGTTCCGTGATGCCGAGCAATCATTAATAAACTCAAAAGTCCTAAATCCATAATCCCTCCACATAGAGTTATCGGTTGCGGTAGCTGGACCATAAGGAGATGTAGACTGGAATTACATGGTGAGTGATTCACGCGGGGACGCCACCTTCTCGATGATGTCATTCGCCCAAAGCATTAAGTCCTTTTGCCAATAAAAAATAGCCATTCGCCTGATTGTGTTCCGGCTGCTTCCACTGTAGTATTCAGAAGTGCAAGACTGAACCATTAGAAAGAGGAGGGATCACAATGAAGAGGGTACTTTGTTATTGTCTTATGTTTGTCGGCGCACTGGTACTGGCTCCCCATGCCTTTGCGGACTCCGTTGTTGGCACAGTAGGGGGCTGGCAAACTTGGACGGGGACTAACCTGGACCAGGATGGAAAGCCTTACTGGGACAACAGCTCCTCGGATGGAACGCACATGAATGTTGGGTACTTATTGAACGGCACCCAAGGCTCAGGAGCTGGCATTGCAGGTTTCCCGGGAGCCATTCCGTTCTGGGGCGCAACTTACACTTCCGCTTCAGACACGGGAGGGGCTGCTGACAGCAGCTTTTATTTTACGAGCAGCGGTTCAAGCCAGGCAGCTTTGAAGATCGAAATCGCCGGCAATGCGAACAGCAATACGTTTGGGTGGTATGACGCTTCGACTGGAGCAATGACCGAGATTTTCAGCGGGCCTGCCGGTCAGGGATCCACTGCCACATTTACCCCCTCTGCAACCTACGGCTTCTACTTCGGCACAGGGGCTGGAACCTATCTAACGCAATCTGGCGCATTTAGCACGGCTGGTGCGCAAGATCAGCATTTCGCCCTTTTCCAGGGCACAGACGGTTACTGGTTGGGCATGGAAGACCTCCCGTTCTCAAGCTCGGACAAAGATTACAATGACATGATCGTGAAGGTGTCGCCTGCGACGTCCGTGGCGCCTGTTCCCGAGCCGGCGACCATGACGCTTCTTGGTTTTGGTCTCGTGGGTCTGGTAGGGGTTAGGAGATTTAAGAAGTAAGCTCCCGGTTGAAAAGAAAGTGTACGACACGAGGCAGGGTCAATTGGCTCTGCCTTTTTACTTCTGAGGATTGGCGATTGTAATCTGCTGCCAAACATGAAATACGCGCTTTAACCATTCCTTAGAAGAGGAAGAAAGCGAGTATCGCCGAAACCACCACGTTTTTTAATGATCTCGATGCCTTATAATACTACCTTACGGAAAAACATTAGGTAAGTGTTACTTTACGCAATAAAATGTCTATTTATGTAACGTTTTGATATTATATGACACAATAAGATTCTAAATGTTATACAAGAATTCTCGGAGAGGCCACGAGAAAGGCGATCTCAAAGATCCACGCCTCCGGCCTTCCAACTACCCACGACGAGGTACGTCTCGTCAACCGCCCGCTGTCCCCTTCGGGGTAGCATTATCGGATTGGCTGCCTATACCGATGAAGTCGGCCACATTAAATGATACAAGCGGACATCCCATTTTGGAGCAAGCCGGCCACCCAATATGATGGACCCGGCCACCCCCGTCGGAGCCGTCAGGCGACGCTGGTAGTTTCCTACGTTACATCCTTTTTCTCCTTCGTGTCAATGCTGCGTTTCTTTTTCCTCATGGACTCTCCTTTCAAGGTTATGCGATGCGCATTGTGCACGAGCCGGTCAAGAAGCGCGTCGGCAATCGTTGGATCGCCGATCATCTCATGCCAGTGCTCCACGGGTAACTGACTGGCGATAATAGTCGCTCCCGTGCCGTGACGATCTTCAATCACTTCTAGGAGATCTCGCCGTTCTGCATCGGTGAGCGGCGCCAGGGCGAAGTCATCAAGAACGAGCAGTGCCGTTCTCGCCAGTCGCGTCAACATCCGTGCATAACTGCCGTCAGCGCGTGCCATAGCCAGGGTGTAACAGAGCGTAGGCATCCTGACATAGAAGGCGCTTAAGCCTTCCCTGCAGCTCGTATGCGCCAGCGCACACGCGATAAACGTCTTGCCCGCTCCGGTTGGTCCGATGACAAGCACGTTCTGATGCTTGCGTACCCACGCACAGGTCGCAAGGCTGAGGATCACGGATTTATCGATACCCCTGGGTGTTCTGTAATCGATGTCCTCGATGCAGGCGGCAAGCTTGAGGCGGGCATTGACTAAAAGCCGTTTCATCCTTCGGTTCTCATGATAGGTATATTGCGCATCCACTAAAAGCCCAAAGCGCTCTTCAAAGGAGAGGTCATGCATATCGCTGCGGTCCATCTGCTCCTTCAGGGCATCAGCCATTCCAAAGAGTTTCAGCGCATAGAGTTTTTCAGAGGTCTGTTCGTTCAGCATAGGTGCTCTCCTTGTAGTAGGTATTACCACGGATGTTCTCATGATCGATCGTAGGTGCACTCATCATGACGGGAAGCTCCTTCCCGTCCAGGTTATGACGCAGGATAGACTGAACACTCCGGTAGGAGAAGGCTTTCATAACAAGAGCGCGAGCGCAGGCCGCCTCCAATCGTTCTTGCCCGTAGCGTCTTCCCAGCCGGATGATGCCGAGTGATGACCGGAAGCCCTGCTCCGGATGCGCCTTCCGCTCCATGATCTCTTTGACCAGCGCCTCCACTGCAGGGCCTGTCTTTGCCGCCCAGCGGATGATACGGGAGGGTGTCCATTCCAGATAGCGCTTATGTGAGTCCGGCATATGGGCCGTTATCGTGCTGTGGTGCCCGCGCACGTGGCTTCTCCTGTGTGATGCCACCCGGTTACCCTTGAAGAAGATCTCCACCGTTGTTGCGGTCATACGGGCATCCATGCGTTGGCCTCGCAGCTGATACGGGACG
The DNA here is from genome assembly GCA_035541755.1 of Syntrophorhabdaceae bacterium. Lineage (NCBI taxonomy): Bacteria > Pseudomonadati > Thermodesulfobacteriota > Syntrophorhabdia > Syntrophorhabdales > Syntrophorhabdaceae > Syntrophorhabdaceae bacterium. Next base: position 2,368 of record DATKMQ010000155.1, on the reverse strand, counting down.
CTGTAGTAGTGGTGATCCAGCTCCACATGGTAGTCGATGTTCGCTTTCGGTTTTTCCCACACGGCGTACTCGTAGCGTTGTTCCGGCAAGGGCTTCATTGCCGGCCGATCGACGGTCTCAAACAGCTGTTTCCTCGATACCTTCAGTTTCTGCAAGGGTCGGGTGTTGAACTCTTCCAGTTTCTCACGGATGGCTTGATTGAGCTCACCTATGCTGAAGAACGTATGGTTACGCAGTGCAGCGATGATCCACCGCTCTGCAATGAGCACCGCCGATTCGACCTTGGCTTTGTCTTTCGGCTTCTTCACTCTGGCCGGGATTACCACCGTACCGTAATGTGCCGCCAGGTCATGGTACGTCGGATTGAGATCGGGTTCATACCGGCAGGGATGGGTCACACCGACTTTTGGATTGTCAGGCACCAGGATCGCCGGAACACATCCCATGAACTCAAACGTATGGACATGGAGATGAATCCAGGACGGGAGATCCTCCGCGAGCACCGCTTCCGCATAGGTATAGTTGCTCGCCCCCAGTGCCGCCACAAAGAGATAGGCGAGCGTGACGCCTCCCGTCTGAGGATCGTGGATCGGGATCGTGTCGCCGGCAAAATCGACAAACAGCTTCTCCCCCGCTTTGTAGGTCTGCCGCAACGCAATATCAAGCGTCTTTAACCACGCGCGGTAGCGCACGCAAAACTGGCTGTACTGATAGCCGTCGGGTGTATGTGCCCGGTACTCTTCCCATAAGAGCTTCAGCGTGACATGCCTTCTCTTGAGCTCGTTATAGAGGTACTCGAAGGGCGGCATGTCCCGCCGCTCTTCCGCGAGCGGGATGCTGGAGGGAAAAAGGAGATGCTCCAGACGAGCGTCATCCAGATCGTCGGGAAGAGGCCAGGCAAGACCTGCCCGCCCTGCACGGTCAAGGTACTCTTTGACCGTGGCTCGCCCGACCCCGCAGCTGTGCGCTGCCTGCCGGGCCGATAAGCCATTCGCCCAGCAGAGCCTGAGAACTTCTTTCACCTTGCGCATAGATAACCTCCTGAATGCCATCACCTGCTCCTTGCCGTTTTGGCAAAGGCTACCACGGCATTCTTATGGAATTTATCCAGCGTGTCTTGCGGCTCTTTCGGGGGTGGCCGGCTTTATGATATCGGGTGGCCGGCTTGGATCACATCGGGTGGCCGGGTTCAATCATATTCAGTGGCCTGGTTGGGCCGGATTACGCATCTCGGACTCGATTCTCGAAGTTTCGTGAAATACGGGACCTGAGCAACCTTTGGGGGAGTAGACTTTTGAGCTAATGTAAACATCCGTCTTAATGCACTCAGTTCCCTGTTGACGGTTCCATTCGAGACCTCTTTTTGTCGATTGGTCACGTATGTGCGAATGGTTGTTGAGGTGATGTCGACGACTCTATACCCACCGAAGAACTTCGATAGAAAGTCGACCATGATTCTAGCTCTCCAGATTGATTTCCGTCCATGAAGTTTCTGGTCGATCAGGTAATCTTCAGCAAGTTCCTCAAATCTGATTTTGTCGAGTCGTACAGGTGGAACTTTCCCTTGAATCAATTCAGCTTCTCTGGTCTTAGCTATCTTGTTAGCTTCAGACAATTTGTTGGTGTGTGTCGACTCTCTGATGTAACGTCGTCCTGACAGATAGATTTGTGTCCAATACATCTTTCCCCTTCGATACACTCGTGCCATGGTTACTTCCTCCTTGTATTGTTTAGTAGCGATATCTCGTAAACTGGCTCTGGAAGCTGTTCTACGAGGTTCATGTTCACATAGCTGTTATTGGATACGCTGGTTGCGTTGTCAAGGAGAATTCCGAGAAGTGAAGCACATTTTGAGGCACATAGTTTCGGGAGCATCAGAGTAGCAAGGGTTTCCAGAGACTCACTGGTCTATCAGTCCATTGTGTTCGACTGAATGGGCTCTCGAATTCGTGAGATAGGCGTGGAAGGATTGCTCCCTTGTGAAGGAATAGTGTACTGAACTGTGAAAGTACTGTACTGAACTGTAATCCTACTAGGGATCAAAGTTGCGATTGACAACGGTCTGAGTCGTTGGGCTGCCATCTCTGAATTCTCAGGCCCCTCAATCACTCTGAAAATAGACATACAAATGATTCCCGAATTGACGCGCTTTTGACATGGCTTCTCTCAGGGCGAACGTTTTTACGTCTACGTGTATGAATGACTATGTACGCGAGAAAAACGATCCTGGCGAGAGCTTTCAATTGACGCACAGTTGAATTTTGATGGTCCCAGAAGCAGGCTGCAGCTCGACCTTCGGATCAGCGGAGGTGGATATTCTAGATTTTCAATTTGCAGATGTTGCGGGAATTATTGCTCACATTTCTGT
>DATKMQ010000154.1 GCA_035541755.1 Syntrophorhabdaceae bacterium | reverse complement strand
TATTGTTTTGCCGAGCTTCTGATGGAGTTGCCCCAAATATGGGGAGGACGTTTTTCTTAAGGAGAAGGAGTAGAAGACCACGCTACCCAGTTCGAATAATCTCAAGCCCAAGGAGTATCGCTTCGATTCAGGATCTTGCCTCAGGAAATCGTATTTCAAGAGCGTGGAGCAGAGTCTCAACACCGTAGCCCTCGGCAAGTCCAACGTCTCTGCGAGTTGTGCCAGGCTCTGCGCCTGCTCTTCCATACTAAAGGCAAGCATTATCTGCAGAGCTCTTTCCAACGACCTGTTGTAGAAGGCTTCTTCCTTATCGCGTTCCATGATGTTTCACCTGGTGAAATGGCTTTTCATACAATTAGCAGGAAACGCCGCGGTTTGTCAAGAGAAATTGCTGTATATCATGGTTGACGATGTCATATATAATACTGCCCCGAAAATGCAACGAGTTTTTCTTGTCATTATGTTTTGACAAAGAAAAAATGAAATGGTACTATCATGCAATGAACATTTATTTCATTAGATGGAACCAAAAGTTTTTCCTCAAATTATTGGGTGCAGCAACGCAAGGTTACCTGCTTCCTGTTTAAAGGCGTGCGCGTGAGAGGCGACCGCCTGCGCTTCGTGTCCCGGAGGAACCGCTATGGCGATAAAGGGCTTTACGGACTACGCGAAGGAGGATCGGGAAAAGTATAACAGGATGAGGTGGTGGCTTGGGATGACCTGGGGGGACATCTTTGACAAGGCCACGGATCTCTATCCCGGTAAAATCGGTCTCGTTGACGACACGGGCAGTTGGACTTACGGTGAACTTCGGGACAAGGTGGATCGCCTTGCCGTAAGCCTTATTAATCTTGGTGTCAAGCCGCTCGATTGGGTTCTTTTGCAGTTTCCCAACTGGCATGAATATGTTCTGGCGTTCTTTGCTATGCAGAAGATCGGCGCTCTGACAGTCCTGCTTATCCCAAGACACAACCAGTCCGAAGTCAATCACATGTGTGCCTTAACAAAACCGGTGGCCTGGGTGCTTCCGGGTCGGTACGGCAAGATGGATTATCAACCCGTGATCGACGATGTACTAAAAGAGAATGGCCAGCTCCGGCACATTATCCAATTACGAGACGGAAGAAACGAGAGGTATTTGAGCCTGACCGAGATGATAGAAAAAGCCGAAGTGACGGCGGAGAGCCTGCAAGTACTTAAGGACAGGCGGCCGGATCCAGACGAGGTTTCTCATATAATGCCGACAGGCGGCACGACCGGTCTTCCCAAAGCGAGCGTCAGGACGCATAACTCTTACATCACCAATGTGGAGTATCATTCAAGGGCCTGGGAAATTACGAGCGACGACACGATTCTCGTGGCCACGCCGGTAGGACACAGCATGGCAATGCATTGGGGTATCGGGGCTGCTTTCTTTAACTGTGCGAAGCTCGTGCTTATCGATTCGACCCGTCCCGAGGACCTCTGCGAGCGCATAGAGAAGGAAAGAGTCACGGCCATCCCTTCGGTCCCCGCCCTTATCACAAGGATCCTCAACATGGAAGGTCTCGAGAAGTATGACCTGACTTCTCTCAAGAAGATATCGATCGGAGGGGCTCCCAGTACACCTGAGCTTGTCCGTAGGGTTTATGAGAGACTCAAGTGCGTTTTCATTAACGGCTTCGGCTCTTCCGAGGGCACGAACATGTGCACGAGACCTGATGATCCTATGGATGTTATCTGCAACAGCGTCGGCAGACCCGCCTGTCCATATGACAGTATCAAGGTTATCGATGAAGCGGGGAGCGAAGTACCTTTCGGCGTTGAGGGGGAATTGGTATCCAAAGGTCCGGGCGTGTTCACGGGATATTTCGCGTCAGAAGAAGAGAACCGGGAGATCTTCACGCCTCAGGGATTTTTCAAAACAGGAGACAAGGCGCGAAAAGACCGCTTCGGAAATATCACCATAACGGGCAGGATCAAGGATATTATTAACCGCGGAGGCGAGAAGATCAGCGCGCTCGACATAGAAAACAGGATGTGTGACCATCCCGGTATCCGCGACGCTGCGGTCGTGGGTATGCCCGATCCGGTCCTCGGAGAAAGGATCTGCGCGTACGTGACCTTAAGGGCAGGCGCTGCGCTCTCAAGCGATGAGATCATCGCTTTCCTCAAAGCAAAGGGCGCATCGGTACAGCAACTCCCTGAGAGGATAGAGTTCTTGGACGAGTTGCCTGTGACCAAGGTAGGAAAGGTGGACAAGAAGGCATTGCGGGAAGACATTAAGAAACGGGTCGAGGGTTGACGGGGATATGTTTATTCCGCGCCGTCCAGTCCGGATGAGTCTAATAGGGCGGACCTTTCGGAACATGACCATCGCATGGACAGGGCACCTATCAGAAGCAGTAGTGGGTGTCGGCCATGGGGGTTAAAGCATAACGAGAATAAAACAAAGGAGGAGATGATATGAAGCGTTACACAAAGGCGTACATACCATACGGAGGTTACTACTCCACGCCGTTCAGTCGCTGGCAGGGCGGCATGCAGTACGACAATGCGATTGAACTGGGGGCAAACACTGCGAGAAGATGGTTTTTAGAGAAGCTGAAGAGGGACCCTGTGGCTATCGACTACCTGTTTGTAGGGAGCACTGTTGCCCAAAACCACTGGTTCTGCGCTCACAACTGGGCCGGGGCCATGCTGACAGACGACAAGAAATTTGTCCCGGGCCTCTTTGTCAATCAGGCTTGCTCCACATCCACCACGATTCTCAATCTCGCGGCCAAGGATCTGGAACTCGGCGTTTACGATATGGCGTTCGGACTCATGGCCGACCGATGCTCCAACGGGCCGCACACGACATGGGCTGATCCGTTGGGACCCGGAGGACAGCCGGAGAGAGAGGACTGGAACATGGACAACTTCAGCGGAACTCCCCGTCATCGTGCTGCTATGGTGCAGACCGCCGAGAACGTGGCGGCGGAGATGGGTATTACCAAAGAGGAATGCGATGTCGCAGTACTCAGGCGTTTCGAGCAATATCAGCAAGCCTTAAGCAATGATAGGGCGTTCCAGAAACGCTACATGTTTGCACCTGAGGTCACTGTGACCAAGAAGAAGAAAAAGCTCCTGGAAGAAGATGAAGGATGGACCCCGACAACGGCAGAAGGGCTTGCAAAACTAAAACCCGTTGTGGCCGGCGGGGTCTTAAGCTTCGGCGCGCAAACATTCCCTGCTGATGGCAATTGCGGTATTATCGTGACTACCCGGGACAAGGCCAAAGAGGTGAGCACAGACCCTAAAACTGAAATACAGATCGTTTCTTACGGTTTTGCCCGGGTCAAGCCAATGTTTATGCCATCCGCGCCGATCCCCGCCTCAGAAATGGCCCTCGCCAATGCGGAGTTAAAGATCAGCGACATAAAAGCGGTGAAGACCCATAACCCGTTTGCGGTAAACGACGTTGCCTTCGCCAAAAAGACCGGTTACGACCTCATGAAGATGAACAACAATGGATCGTCGCTGATCTACGGCCATCCGCAGGGCCCGACCATCGGTCGCGCCGTATGCGAGCTCATCGAAGAACTCGTGATCCTGGGCGGCGGATACGGCCTGGTCACGGGGTGCGCTGCGGGTGACACGGCAGCTGCGTTAATTCTCAAGGTTGGGTAGGTAAGACCAAAGAAGGATTGCCGATCGCAAGGGGGTAGACCCCCCTTGCGATCATGAAGATACGAGCGCCTTCCAAAATTCTCCCTGTTATTTGCATTCAAGGAAGAGGGCACAAGAACCGCTTGCACGTTGGCACTGCCAAAATGCCCGGTCTTCCCGGCCGGAATTGCAAGTCAGACCGTCTTCGCGTATAATCACTTCTGTTAAGCGACCCAGGACGAGTATGATAGAGAAGACCCTTGAGGATTTGAAAAGACTAGTACAGGTTTCACTGGGTGAGGTGGCGCCCGATCTTTTCGTAAAAGACGTAGACATTCTCGATGTTTTCAGTGGTAATATTTTCAAGGGTTGCATCTGGGTATACAAACACTGGATAGCCTACGTAGGCGAGAAAAAGCCTCGGACTGGAAATCAAACCGCGGTGATAGAGGGCGGGCAAAAGCTCGCCGTGCCGGGTTATGTGGACGGTCACGGTCACGCGGATCTTTTTTACAATCCATCCACCTTCGCGGAGTTTGCTGTAACCAGGGGGGCCACTACGGTTTTTTCCGATTCCCAGGATATGGTCGATTCAATAGGCGTTAAGGGCTTTGTCGAAGTATTGGGGGTGAGCAACGGATTCGCCTTGAAATACCTGTGGAGTGTTCCGGCTACCTACCCTCCCTATCCGGACGTAGAGGGTGGAGAACTATTCTCAATGGACGATATTCGTATGCTTTTTTCGAATTATCGGGAATGCGTGGCCATGAGTGAACTCTCTTCATGGGTCAGGATTTTGAGGCATGAGGAAAGCATACTTGAAAAGATGCTCATGGCCAGGTCACTGGGTAAGAACGTCGAAGGTCATACCCTTGGCGCTTCTTACGATAAATTGAATGCACTTGTCGCAGCGGGTATTACGTCGTGTCATGAGTCTATTACCATCGATGATTTGAAAAACAGGGTAAGACTCGGCCTGTATACGATGATCAGGCATGGCTCCATCAGGAGTGACCTGAAAGAACTGTGCACCGCGGCCAAAACGTTGCCCAAAGACTCATTGATGCTCGTGTCAGACGGCATGTTTGCCGATGATCTGTTGAAAAAAGGCTACATGGATTTCATCATTCAGGAGGCAATAGGAAACGGCCTGAGCCCGATTGATGCGATAAAAATGGCAACGTTGAATCCTGCGCGCTATCTTAAAGTGGACACAGAGGTTGGCAGCATCGCACCTGGAAGGGTAGCCGATATTCTTCTGCTCGACGACATTACTAACACTACGCCGGGCACTGTCATCGAAAAAGGAAGGATTGCCGCGAGGGATGGTGACCTGCTCATTCAATCAACCCCTTTCCCTGCCATGAGAAACAAACATAACCCTTTCGTCTTCGATAACATCCGAACTGATGAATTCCGGATTGAGCGCAGATTCGACGGTCCTGTTCCCGTGATTGATGTGAAGGACAAGACCGTGACGGGCAGGGTCGATCTGGTTCTCGATGGCGGAAGGTATCTTCTGCCTGAGAAGGCTCATGACGTGAGAGGGGCCCTGTATACGCGAAGGGACAAAAAACACTGGGGCAGGGGATTCGTGAGGGGATTAGGCGCATCCATAGGGGGTATCGCTACGAGCGTGGCGCACGAGACTCACGGGTTGCTCGTTCTCGGTTTTGACGACGAGGACATGGCGAAAGCGGCGAACGCCGTGCTCGACATGGGTGGAGGCATCGCGCTTGCAGATCAGGGAAAAATGATATATAAATTGGACTTGCCGATCGGTGCTACCATGTCTCATTTGAAGATAAAGGACGTGGCCGAAAGGATAACCGCGGTGAATGATATCATGAAGGATAGAGGAAGCGCGCTCCAGGACCCATTCTTGACGATCACCTACCTGACGCTTACGACCATCATAGAACTGAGGCTAACCGTCTCCGGTGTATACGACGTGAAGAAGGCCGCTATCGTATTTTGAAAAAGAAGAAGAACCTAAAGAAAAGACCGCGCTACGTTTACCTTGCGTGGCTCATCATCTGCTCGCTTATACTTCTTTCGGCCGGTACTATCGGGTACCTTCTAAACGGTATACCCTCCGTGAACGTGCTCAAGCATCTGGAAAACAAACCGGTAAGCAGCGTCTACGATACTAATGACCGGCTCGCGTATCTTTTCGTGCCTGACGAGCGCATCTATGTCCCCTACAATGCCATTCCGCAGCACGTGAAGGACGCCTTTCTGGCAGCGGAAGATGCTGAATTCTTCAAACACGGGGCTGTGGATCCTCTCGGGATCATCAGGGCCCTCGTGAAGAACGTGGCCTATGGGAAGCTCGCCCAGGGTGGGAGCACGATCACGCAGCAGGTCATCAAGTCCCTCATACTGGGGCCTGAAAAGAGCATGGCGAGGAAAGCCAAAGAGGCTATCCTCGCATATCGCCTGGAGAATTCCCTGACAAAAAAAGAGATCCTCAATCTCTATCTGAATAATGTGTATATGGGGCAGGGCGTATATGGTGTGGAAGCAGCGTCGCAGGTCTATTTCGGCAAACACGTATCAGAAATATCGAGGGCTGAATCGACCCTTCTCGCGGGAATTGTGCAGGCACCATCAAGATATACCCCGAAGAAACACCCCGGTAACGCCCGTATACGCCAGGAATACGTGATCAACCAGATGTTTGAGAAGGGTTTTATTAACGACAAGACAAGGAAGAATACATTAAAAGAGAAGGTGTCCATCAGGGAAGATGACGGGGTATTCTCGGGAAGTTACTACAAAGACTTCATCTATCACTACGTTGAGGAAAAATACGGCAGGGGTGTGCTCTCGCGTAAGGGGCTTAAAATCTACGCGGCCATTGACAGTGCGCTCCAGAAAACGGGCGAAGACGCAGTGAAGCGAGGGCTCACGGTCTATGAACAGAGACAGGGGCAATACGCGGTTTTGTTTCGGGTGGCAAGAGGAAGATGGGATAATTTTACGGATTCAGAGGAAAAGGACATCAAATTGACGGGACTTGAGAGCACAAAAATCTACAATCTCCTGATCTCGGAGCGGATAAAGGAAGGGTACCACGTCTATGCGGGCAAACAGAAGGGTACGCTGCAAATGAGCGTTTTTCCTTTTAGACCGGGCGATGTGGTCAAGGGCATGTACACGGGCACGGAAAAAAAAGGCGCCGGCTATACCTTTACGCCCGTTCGGACCCTTAAGGTCGAGGGGGCGCTCCTCTCAATGGATGTGTCCACGGGCTATGTCTACGCCATGATCGGGGGTAGAGATTTTGAGAAGAGTCCTTACAACAGGGCTGTATCTGCGAAAATACAGTCCGGAAGTGCCTTCAAACCTTTCATATACGTAACTGCACTCAAGAAAGGCTACGAACCGGACTCCATGATTGCCGATGAACCCAAACAGTACCCCATGGGTTCCGGAAAGACCTGGACGCCGAAGAACTACGACGGCAAATACCAGGGCCAGATAAGCGTGAAAGACGCCGTTGCCTATTCGAAAAATGCTGCTACGGTAAAACTGCTTGAAGATATAGGCATCGGCGCAGTCAAAGAAACTATGACTGAGCTCGGTATCGACGCACCCCTCGAAGACAATCTCTCCATCGCACTCGGCACATCGGGACTCACCCTTCTTGATCTCGTGAAAGGCTTCGCCGCGTTTGCCAACGGAGGAGAAAGAATAAGGCCCATCTTCATAAAGAGGATCGAGGATATACAGGGCAACGTGCTTGAAGAAAATGGGGTTGAGCGGGAAAGAGCCATCCCTGAGGACGTGGCGGCCAAGATGAATTACCTTTTGAAGGGCCCGGTTGAATATGGCACGGCCAAGGGGGTCGCCTCCAAGCTGGGATATCATATTGCAGGGAAAACCGGGACCACAAGTAATTATTATGACGCCCTCTTCATAGGTTACTCTCCGCGGATTGTGACGGGCGTCTGGGTTGGCTTCGATGAAAGATCCTCGCTTGGTAGAGGAGAGAGCGGTGCCCGCGTGTGTCTGCCTATATGGATGAGCTTCATGGCGTCGGCCCTTCCACGCTTTCCCTCGGATGATTTTGGCGCTCCCGCTGGCGCTGCGACAGACCCGAATCAGTATCTCCGCTAGATCATTTAGTGTTGTCATTTGCTCGCCAAAAGCGTTACACTAAGGTTCTATGAATTGAGCCCCATGAAAGGAGTCCTTATGAACTCGTTGTTAAAGACGGCCGGTATGATATGTTTTGGGATCCTGATCTCGTGCGTCTTTCGTTTGACGTGGGCCGCGGAGTGGACTTTATATTACCAGGCTGACACAGAAAAAGAGGGCCTGACGGTAACGGAGAGGTACTATATTGACACGTCAGCCGTTCAAAAACCGCAGAAAGAGATAGTGAGGTTCACGCAGAGGATGACCGCGACCTGGCCGGGACGCGAAGAAGCCGACAAGAAGATCACACGCATGGAGATCAACTGCTCTTCGCGTAGATACCGGGTTCTTTCCGCTACGGAATATGACGATGCGGGCAAGGCGCCGAACGAGGTTATAATTGACAATGCGCCATGGGCTTCTTTTACCCTCGATTCGGTCATGGGGATACTTCGTGATCAGCTTTGCTTTGAAAAGAAGCAACCGAAACCACAGGATAAGAGACCTGACAAAGAACCGGCAAAGTGACAGAATGGTGTTTGCGGGGCTTGCCTTTTGTTTGAAGCAGACTATTTTCCGATGCAAAACCGGCTGAATATTTCGGTGAGAATCTCTTCCTTGCAGGCCTCGCCCGTGATCTCCCCAAGGTGATCGATCGCTTCGCGAAGCTCCAGGGCCATAAATTCCATGGGGTCGCCATGCTCTTTGAGAACGAGTGTTCTTTCGATGTTCTCCCGCGCCCTCGCGAGAGCATCCCTGTGTCTCATGTTGGTGATGAGCAGAGCCTTGTCTTTTCTCGCTCCCCCCGTGAGTCTCTCAAAAATATGGTCTTTGAGTACATCGAGGCCAATGTCTTTGAGCGCCGATATTTCAATCCATTGGTATTCCTTAGAGGAAATCATATCTCTTTCGAGCAGTTGAGGCAGGTCCGTCTTGTTGATCACTACAAGACACTTTCTCTTGCCGATGGAGCGAAAGACCTCTTCGTCCTCGCATGAATACGGCTGCGAACCGTCGAGAAGCCAAATGATGAGGTCCGCCTCGGACACCTTTTGCCTTACCCGGTTGATCCCTTCTTCCTCGACTACGTTCGTTGGTTCCCTGATGCCCGCCGTGTCTATTATTCTTGTCTTGATGCCTTTCAAATAGAGCGTATCTTCGATAAGGTCGCGGGTGGTGCCGGCGAGGGGCGTGACAATCGCCCTGTCTTTGAGAAGGAGCGCATTGAAAAGGCTCGATTTGCCCACGTTAGTCCTGCCCGTGACGAGCACCTCGAAACCCTGCTTCATGGCCTGGCCCTCGTAGAAAGTATCAATGAGTCTTTGAATGTCGGTATTAATCTTCTTAAGAGGTCTGAAAGCAGCATCGAGATCCACATCGATATCCTCTTCTGGAAAGTCGATCAAGGCTTCTGTGGCCGCAAGGGCGTCCCGTAAGGCCCGCCCAAACCTTCGTATTTCTCTTGAAAGATCACCCCGAAGGTACTGTATTGCATAGTGAAGTTCCTCTTCGGTCTCGCTGTGAATGATATCGAGCACTGACTCTGCCTGGGCGAGGTCGATTCTTCCGTTGAGGAAAGCCCTTTTTGTGAATTCTCCCGGCTCGGCGAGACGTGCGCCATGTTCCAGGATAAGTTTCAATATGGCCTGTTGTACCCGATAACCCCCGTGGGCATGTATCTCAGTCATGTGTTCCCGGGTGTACGTGTGAGGCGCTTCCATAAAGGCGACCAACACCTGGTCAAGATCATCGCCGTGAGCCGGATCAGTGATGTGCCCCAGATAGAGCTTGTGCGAGATGAACTTTTTCCTTCGATTCTGCGGTTTAAAGACTTGTTTTCCGATAAGATGCGCGCGTTCGCCGCTTATCCGGATGATCCCGATTCCGCCCTGGCCGGATGGTGTGGAAATTGCGCAGATCGTATCAGCGTCTTCCATGAACTCCACGGGTATTCGCGCTATTCCCCGAGGGGGAGATGAGTACCTTTTTTGTGTGCCCCTCGCCCTCACTCTTGGTAGTAATATTCCGGTTGTGTTTAAAGAGGGTATGAATAATCCTTCTTTCGTAAGGGTTCAAGGGGTCCGTTTTTATTCCCTTACCGGTACGTTTAACCTTATTTGCCAGTTGCTTAGCCATGATAGTTAAATCTTTTTTACGCTTTTCTCTGTAACCATTTATATCTACTATTATTTTGAGATCTTGTTTGAACTTCTTTGCGATGGCGAGCCTCAGGATATGCTGAAGACTCTCAAGAATTTCGCCATCTTTGCCGATCAAGATATCCCCATCATTGCACTGGATAAGAAAGAGTATCCTGTCAAGCTTCTCGCTGATCTGGGAGACCTTTACGTTCAGGGACAACCCGAAGCGCTCACCGAACTCGTTCAGGAACTTTATGCCGAATTCCTCAGGCGAATCCTGCTGTTTATCCTTGATCCTTGCAGTAATCCTCACTTTTTTGGTTCCGAGTAGCCCCAGTATACCCTTGGTATCCACCTCCCTCACCTCAATGTCGAGGTCTCTTTCGTCGGCGCCAAGTTCCAGAGAAGCCTTTTTGATAGCCTCTTCGTAGGTTTTTCCTTCGACTTCAATAAACTCCATATGGCCTCCTTACGTCACCTTCTTGTTGATGTAATACTGCTGTCCGATTGAGATTACATTATTGACCAACCAGTAGAGCACAAGTCCTGATGAGAAGTTCCAGAATATGAAGGTAAAAACAATGGGCATGAGGAGCATCATTTTTTCCTGCATCGGATCAACGGCGGCCGTTGGGGTCATTTTTTGTTGAATGAATTGTGTTACTCCCATAATTAACGGGAGAATTCTCACAGGGATCACCCAGCCGGCTACGGGGAAGGAGAACAGGTCCTCGGGCGCGGAAAGGTCATTGATCCAGAGCATAAAGGGGGCGTGACGAAGCTCGATTGCCCCGCAAAGGCCCTTGTAAAGGGCGAAAAAGACCGGTAACTGAATGATCATGGGGAGACACCCGCCCATGGGATTGACGCCCCGCGTCCGATAGATGTCCATCATTTCCTGGTTCAGTTTTTGTTTGTCGTTCGGGTATTTTTCTTTGAGCTTCTTGACCAGCGGCTGCAATTCTTGCATCTTCTTCATGCTCTTATAGCTTTTCACGCTTAACGGGTAAAAGATTATCTTGATAAGTATGGTAAGGAGGATGATATCGATGCCGTAGTTATGGGTGACTCGATTTGAGAGGTTGAGTCCCAGTATAAGCGGTTTGGCGATAATATCGAACCATCCGAAGTAAACGATCTTCTCGGCATGCACGTTAAGACTCTGCAGAACGCTTGACTGTTTCGGACCAAAATAGAGCTTGCCCATGAAAGCGCCTTTTTCCGCGCCGAGTCTCAGCACCGGTATCTGATTCTCCGTCTTGAGAATCGAAAGCTGAGGCTTGGTGTTACCCTCAGGAATAAAGAGGCAGGCAAAAAAGCCTTCGTCAAAACCGGCGTACGTATAATTCCTTTCAAATTGCTGAGTTTGATCAATTTTGGTTATCTGCTCGAGCTTACCGTTATACACAAGTGGACCCTTAAAGATTAAGCTCGACTCCTTCTTGGTGTCGAGCAGGGCCAAATCGTAGTACACGGTGTCGGCAGTAGGCGCTTCGGGTTCTATTTTCACGTCGATGACGTAATTATCCGGATAAAACGTATACGTTTTTTTGATTTTACTGCCGTTCTCAAGGGTGCCCGAGAGCGTTATCGTTTCGGGCTTGTCCTTAACCGTTACGCTTTCTTTGTCGGCTTGAAAATAGGTGGCGTCGCTTGCCGCTGAAGCTCCAGCGGCCGGTCTCAGAGACGCTTGAGGTATGTAAACATAGGGTTTGATGTCTTCAACGAGTTCCTTGCTGCTCGTGCCCTTTACCGTCTCTCTGTATTTCTTGAGCTTCACACTGATGATGCCCCCGCCCAGATCACCGAGCGTCACTTTCAGATAAGGCGTCTCTGCGGTAAAGGTCCTTCCTATCTTTTTTTCCACCTTGGAGACAGATTCCGTTTTTGTCGGGAACGCTTTTTGGGTCTGTGTTTCTTTTTTTGTTTCCTTAATCTCGTTCTTCTGATCCTTTGAAAGGGGCTCAGTCTGGGTCTGGGTCTGTGCGGGAGGCTGCTTTTGAGTTTCCTTGGGTATAAAGTAAGCCTGATACACAAAAATCAGAACCATGATTAATCCCAGTGCCACTATAGTGCGTTTGTCCATTCGATACCTCCGTTATTTCACCGGATCGTATCCGCCAGGAAACAAGGGATTGCACTTGAGAATCCTCCTCAAACCTAACAGAATACCCTTCCAGATGCCTTTCTTTTCAATTGCTTCAGCCGTGTAACAGGAACAGGTGGGATAAAACCTGCATTCGGTGGGAACATAAGGCGAGATCAATATTCCGTAAAGCTTTATCAGATAAACCGCGATTGTTTTCATGATGTAATAGTTCTGTTCCCGGGCGCATTCCCTGTGTGAGATAGAGCGCTTATTTCCTTGCACACGGCCTCGAAATCGGGTCTTTGCGGCACTCTTTTCACCTTTACCAGATTGTCACAGCCATCCGCGAAAAGTTCTTTGCGCAATCGAAAGCATTCCTTTATTAACCGCTTCATCCTGTTTCTGATGACCGCTTTACCGACCTGTCTGCGAATGGCCACGGCGATCCGTTTCGATCCATACGTGTTTTTGCGAATGAGAAGGGAGAAGAGGGCTGTTTCTGAGCGCTTTACCCATTGCGCGCCACGGAAATCCCCCTTTTTGAGCCTTTCGTTCTTCTGAAAACGAAATACCGTGTCAGATACCATCAAAAAACTTTATACACCATAACTTTCAGTGCCGTAGGACTAAACGGTGAGACTCTTTCTCCCTTTTGCCCGCCTTCTTCGTATCACGTCTCTGCCCGAGGCAGTTCTCATTCTCACAAGGAAGCCGTGCGTCCGCTTTCTGCTTTTGTTGTGAGGTTGGTACGTCCTTTTCATAATCTTATCACCTCAATCAAATTTTGGAAGTATTACTAAACCATAAAAACTGAGAAGAGTCAATAAATACCGATGCATCGTGGCTATCATGGGCCACTGCCACACGCATGGCCGGGACATGGCGGGGATGAAAAAGAACGGGTGTTTCTGTTCGTTTCCATCAGGGGTCACTGATGGCGCGTTGACGCGTTCAACTAGTTGCTTTAGTTCTTGATTTTTAACGGAAAGAAATGTTACATTCACTCGATTTCATGGATTCTTAATGCTCGAAAGGAGTTTAAATGAAAAAGTATGAGCCTGACGCGATAAGAAATCTCGGCATATTTTCCCACGGAGGAGAAGGCAAGACGTCAATAGTGGAGGCCATGCTTTTTCTCGCAGGAGAGAATACGAGACTCGGCAGCGTGGACGACGGCACGTCCCTTATGGATTATGAACCTGAAGAAATAGAAAGAAAGATCACTATTTCGTCCTCCCTCGCCTGTTTTGAGTGGGGCAAGAATAAGATCAACCTGCTCGATACCCCGGGCGACGACAATTTTATCTCCGACGCCAAACTGTGTATGCGGGTTGTGGATGGCGCGATCATCGTAGTGAGCGCCGTTTCGGGGGTGAAAGTTCAGACCGAGAAAGTCTGGGAGTATGCCAACGAGTTCGCCGTACCGGTTTGTCTTCTCATTAACAAGCTGGATAGGGAAAGGGCCGATTTTGCGAGGACCTTAGAAGATATTCAGAAGAGTTTCAGCGACAAGACAGTTCTTGTTCTCCAGGTCCCCATGGGAATAGAAGAGGATTTTAAGGGGGTCATCGATCTTCTCTCTATGAAAGCGTGCGTGTATAAGAACGATCTTTCGGGCGGATTTGATATCGTCGATATTCCGCCGGAATATCTCGATGAGGCCAAAAAATATAGAGAAAAGCTTGTCGAGACTGCTGTAGAGATTGACGATGAGGTTATGGAGCGTTATCTGAACGGAGATGAGATCAAGGACGCCGAGGTGGAGCAATGTTTGAGGACAGGCATCTTTGCCCGCAAGATCGCACCGGTCATGTGTGTCTCCGCTGCAAAGAATATCGGCATCGGAAAGGCACTTGATGATATCGTGAAATACTTCCCGCCTCCCACGTATCGAAAAGAGGTGGAAGGTATTAATGTGAAGACCGGTGAAAAGATGGCGAAAGAAATGTCGGTCAGTAAACCCTTCAGTGCCTTCGTATTCAAAACATTTACGGACCCTTTTGCGGGCAAGCTCACCCTTTTCAGGGTCTATTCCGGAGAACTTCATCCGGATATGACCGTGTTGAATTCCACAAAGGATGAAAAAGAAAGAATCGGCCAGATCTTCTACCTTGTAGGCAAGAAACAAAAGCCCGCCGGCTTGGCTCAGGCAGGCGATATTGCCGTGGTTGCAAAACTCAAAGAGACAGGCACCGGCGACACCCTGTGTGATGAAAAAGCGCCTATCCGATATGAAAGCGTAACGCTTGCCTCCCCCGTTATATCATTTTCACTGCAGCCGAAAGCCAAAGGCGACGAAGATAAGCTCAATACGTCCCTTGCGCGACTCATCGAAGAAGATCAGACCATAAGGTATTCACGGGATGAACAGACAAAAGAGTTCATTCTCTCAGGCATGGGGCAGGTCCACATCGAAGTCATCGTTGAGAAGATGAAGCGGAAGTTCGGCGTGGAAGTCGAGCTGAAAGAGCCCAAAGTCCCTTACAAGGAAACCATCAAGGGAACAACCAAGGTACAGGGGAAGTATAAGAAGCAGTCGGGCGGCAAAGGACAGTACGGAGACACCTGGCTAGAAATCGGCCCGCTGCCCCGGGGCACGGGATTCGAATTTGTCGACAAGGTGGTCGGCGGTTCGGTTCCGAGGCAGTACATACCGGCCGTTGAAAAGGGTATTGTGGAAGCAATGAACCAGGGCATGCTCGCCGGTTATCCCGTAGTGGATTTTAGGGTGGCCCTTTACGACGGTTCCTATCACGACGTGGATTCATCGGAAATGGCGTTCAAAATCGCGGCATCCATGGGATTCAAAAAAGGTCTTGAGCAGTGTAAACCGGTCCTGCTCGAACCGATTATGAGAATAGAGGTTATCGTCCCCGATGAGAACATGGGTGATATCATGGGTGACATGAACTCCCGCAGAGGTAAGATTATAGGTGTTGAAAGCAGAGGAAACAACCAGGTGGTCAAGGCTACTGTGCCTATGGCGGAGATCCTGCGGTACGCACCTGACTTAAGATCAATGACAGGCGGCAGGGGAACCTTCACCATGGAATTTGATCATTACGAGGAAGTTCCCGGACAGATAGCAGAAAAAATCATTGAAGCAGCGAGAAAAGAAAAGGAATTGACTGAAAAGCAGTGAGAAACGTTTGAGTGTATAATGCCACGGGCGTAAGCATAGCGCCCACGGGCAAGAGATAGGCCATGAAATAATCGGTGTAATAGGGAAGGGTCCTGCTTAGGCAGGACCCTTCACGTTAGGCTATACGTGTTTACGAGGGAGTCGGAAGTGCGGGCTGTGATTCAGAGGGTGAAAGAGGCGCGTGTAGAAGTTAAGGGAAAGATCGTCGCGAGTATTGGGCCAGGGCTTCTTGTTCTGCTCGGCATTGCTCAAGCAGACACCTCCGTGGACATCCCATGGATGGTCGACAAGATCGTTCATTTGCGGATATTTGAGAGGGAAGATGGCAAGTTCGACAGTTCCGTCCTCGACGTCCGGGGAGAACTCCTGTTAGTGTCCCAATTTACCCTTTACGGCGATTGCTCGAAGGGTAGACGCCCATCATTTTCCCAGGCCATGGGAGCGGAAGAGGCGAGGGCGCTTTTTCAATTGTTCGTAGAGAAAGCGCGTGAAAAAGCGCTCCGCGTTGAGAGCGGCATTTTTCAGGCGCATATGGACGTTTCGCTTATCAACGAAGGCCCTGTCACGATCATTCTTGATTCCAAGTCATAGATAGAGGCGTGGCCCAAAAGGTTTTTTCTTTTCGGCGCGAGGTGGGGCACATTCATGTGCAACTCTTCCCACCGGCCATTCGCACAATTGGCCGAGGGCATGAAAAGCCGCAGCTTTTTTTCAGAAATAATTCCAAAAAAGACTTGTATTTTTCTTCGGTTTGTTTATATTTGAGTTCTATTAGGTACAACTTTGTTGAGCATAGCGAAGACATTATCCTATTTGCATCCTATACGCTTGTGTCCTTCATCAGCACTGTTTGTCAACATCGGTATGAAATCCGCTCACACGGAATCAAACTTCGACGCCACAGTGCTCAGGTATTGCAGATGCGAGAACCCTCGAGAGAGACGAGACCTTGATTATGATTGTGTTTTTAAGATGCTCAGCGGAATGGAATCACAGAAAAGGAGACCCTCATGTCGAATGATTTTGTTGGCGATCTCTCCAAGAAGAGACTCTTCGAGCTCATAAAGCCTCTACTGGATGAAAATTCATCCGGCATGCTGGCGATCAAGGGAGACAACGCGGGTGAACTTTATATAGAAGAGGGTAGCATTGTCCATGGCAAGACTGGTTCCTTCTCTGGAGAAGAAGCGATTCTTGCCATGATGGAATGGGATACAGGGTTTGCCTCGTTCGATCGGCAAGCCGCGATGGAAGAACAGACTGTATACATGCCTACCGAGCAACTGCTCGCCATATGGAGAAGTCGGGAGAACGAATGGGAGAGGATCAGGGAATTAATCCCCTCTTCCAACACCGTTTACCGGCTTTCTTTGGGCGACGGCTCCGAGGAGAAGCACATTAAGGCCATACAATGGAGCATTCTGGCCTTGTGCGACGGCACCAGGGCGGTTTCTGAGGTTGCCGCGGGGTTGAAATTACATATCTTTGAGACGTCTCAAATCATGTACAAAATGGTCCAGGACGGGCTTTTGGAGAAGGCGTCCGAAAAGGACATGGCCGAGACAGTGAAAACAAGACCGACCGTGCAGGGAGATTTTTTTGTTGTTTTTCAAACGGAGCTGACAAGGATCATTGGGCCGCTCGCCCCCATCATTATTGACGAGGCCCTTGAGGATTTCGGGGAGTCGAAAGACGCTTTTCCTCAGGATCGCCTCCACCTTTTTGTGGAGTCGGTGGGGGGACAGATCGCTGATACGTCGAAAAGAACCTCTTTTGTCAGACTCGTGATGGAGCCTTTTGTCGAGGAACTGAAATAAACCTTATGCGGGAGAATTCATTATGATGACCAAGGATAAGATATGGGAAGGACTACTATTCAGATTGATCATGGGAATTCTTGTCCCTGTCTTCCTGGCCTTCTTATGTATGGGGTGCATACTTTTTTTGAATGTAGATATCGGAAATTTTCATTTCGCAAGCGTCAAAGGCATCTGGCTTGACAGCGTGAACGAACTGGGAGCGGCGAGCCTCAAAGATTCTGCGAACCATGTGAACAAGTTAGGCGAAAAGCTTATCCAACAGCAGGCCGAAGACGTGGCCAGGCAACTTGAGATTTACATCAAATCTTTTCGGCGGGCCATGCCGGCGGAAAGGCTCTTTGCACATAGCGACGCAACGCTCACAGAAATCCTTACCCAGAAGGTCGGAGAGACGGGGTATATAGTGGTCTGTGATAACAACAACATTATCCGCTACCATCCTGATCCCGAATTCATGAATTCCGACGCGACTAAGTTGTACGATAAGCTGGGTCCGAGCTTTGTGAAAATCGTTAACGCTGCGATCGCCGGGGCCGGCGCAGGCGGCTATTATGAATGGACCGATACGAGTGGGAAGACAAGGGGTAAGTATTTGTGGATCACCCCGGTAAAGGGTACCAATTTTTCTATTGCCGCAACCGCCTGGACCGAGGAGTTTTCAAAACCATCGAGGGCCATCGAGGCGAGGATAAGCGACCTTACGCGTACGTATTCCGCACAGCACAACAAGAAATTCGCTCTTTTAATCTATGTTCTCATCGCCATCTTTCTTATCCTGTTTGCGGTGATTTATGTCTACTGTTTTTGGGTGATACGTCCGATCCGCCGTTTATCGGAGGCGGCCGATACGATCAGCATGGGCGATTTGAATGCGTCCATAGACGTAAAAGCCAGGGGTGAAGTCTTAATTCTCGCCCAGTCGATTGAAAGGATGCGGGCGAGCATTAAGATCGCCATCGACCGGCTCAAGAAGAAGAGATAGTGAGGGAGTTTCATTATCTGAAACGGGTTTTGGCGACCCAGGTTGTCAAAAACAGATGCACGCCCTATAATTGCAAAGGAAGCTCATTTCGTGCTTAAGCGATGAGAAGTATCGAAAGGAGGAGTGACATGTCAGAGGAAGAAAAAAAAGACAAAGGGATCAGTCGGCGCCAGTTCCTCAAAGGAACCGCTGTCGCCACAAGTGCCTTGACCGTCGCAAACCTCATTCCATCAGGCAGTGCATCCGCCAAGGCCAAAGGATACTCGATAAAGTGGAACAAGGAAGCCGATGTGGTCGTAATCGGAGCGGGCGCAACGGGACTCCCGGCTGCAATTGTGGCTCGCGAGGCCGGAGCTCGGGTGATCCTCGTGGAAGCGGCCTTTGACATCGGTGGTCACGCAATAACAAGCGGCGGTAATATTCCGCTCGGCGGCGGTACAAGCGTGCAGAAAAAGGCTGGCATCAAGGATTCGCCGGACATTCTCTTCGAGGATTTGACCGACTGGTCCGTTGTTCAGCCCAACGGATTTCCCGATTACCGGTACAACGATCGGGAGATCATCCGTGCCTTTGCCGACAACAGCGCTTCAAGCTTCGAATGGCTTCTGGCTCACGGGGTTGTCTTCGTCAACAGGGCCCCGGACACGCTCGGAGGAACCTCGGTGGGAAACTCGGTGCCCCGCGAGATGCACGCAGCGGCAATGGACTGGCCCATGGTCCAAACAGGCGTGCCCGCTGATTTTACCGTCAGGGCTACGACTTCTACCGGTAACGGGCTTATGAGGCCGCTGGAAGTAGCGGCCAAAAAGGCGGGTGTCCAGATCTTGCTTGAGCATAAGATGACGTCGATTTATCGCGAGGGGTCGAGCACGGGAAGGGTCCTCGGGGTGGCTGTGGACAATAAGGGCAAGAAGTTAAACATTCGGGCCAAAAAAGCCGTGATCATCGCCTCGGGTGGCTCCACAGGCAACGTGAATTTCCGGCGGATGTTCGATCCTCGCTTGACGGAAGAATATTGCGGCCTTTCAGGCATGCCCTGGTCGGACCAGGATGCGTCCGGTGAGCTTGCGGCCATGGCAATCGGGGCATCGCTCTGGGGGCTTTACAATCAGACCGGAGAATTCGGGTCGAATATTACCAAGCCCGGCACCATCGGATGCCAGTACAATTACCGGAACCTGCGGTGGATGCCTGGCAGCGCCGTGTTCAAACTTGCCCGGGCATCGGGATTGCCGGTTGCCGACTGGCAGAACCTTATTCTCGTCAACATGCTGGGCAAACGATTCTACGATGAGACTTCAGATCAGTTTACCGCGAACAATGCGGGACAGATAAATCCGTATGTACAGGGCAGTTATCTGAATGCGACCAATGTAAAGTACAGTCCAAGCAATTTCATTAATGCAGCACTTGCCGGGATCGGCGACGGGAAGAACGGCGGCGGCCCCATCTGGGCGATCTTTGACTCAGACGCTGTGGCGAGACAGAGATGGAGCCCGAATTCGCCAAACGTGGATTCAGACGCCGGTTTCTTTTTCAAAGCAGATTCAATCGCCGAACTGGCGGCTAAGATCGTTATGAAGTATCAGCGGGTTCCTATGCCGAGAGGCAATCTCGAAGAGACTGTGGCCAGATATAACTCATTCGTCGATGCAGGCAAGGACGAGGACTTCGGTAAACCCGCGCCTAAGTATAAGATTGCCAGGCCTCCCTTCTACGCGGGCTGGGCAACGCCTGTGGTCCACGATACCCGCGCCGGTTTAAGGATCAATGCCAAATGCCAGGTGCAGGACATGAACGGCCAGGTGATTCAGGGTCTTTATTGCGGCGGGGAATCGGCTGGAGGCTTCAGTCAACACGGCCTGGCCCGGGCCATATGTCAGGGGTACATAGCCGGCAAAAATGCAGCGCTGGAAAAGGCCATGTAGTTTATTGCCAAACGCATCCTGGAGAAAAGGCATGAAAAAAAGACTATTCGAATTATCCTGTATAGGCTCCCTCTTAGTCCTCATGGTTATCATGAGTCAGGCATGGTTCACAGGGGCCGGGGCGGCAACAACGGCTCCGACCGCGGCTCCGCAGGCCAACCCCCCCGCTTCTATGGATTCCCAAAAGGCCTGCCTCGATTGTCACGGGCCTTTCGACAAGCTCGCAACGGCAAGTCCCGGCTATCTGGCGCCGAGCGGCGAGAAGATCAACCCGCACCGGTTTGTGCCCCATGACTCGAAAGATGCGAAGGCGATTCCGGGGTGCACCAATTGCCACCAGGCCCATCCGCTTCCGCCCACGGCCGCCGCGCTTGCCGCCATTCCCAAGCCGGACGTAGAGTGGTGCTATACGTGTCATCACAAGAATAATTTTACGAATTGCGCGCAGTGTCACAATAAATAGCGGGTGAGCGATACCAAGATCTTGACAGACCGATAACCGGGAAGGGTTCAGTTCTTTCCTGTTATCTCTCAGTGACCACAGTCAGGGTGGAAGTATCGAGTATGGCGACTCTTATTTTTGTGAAATACCGGGGCGCTGGATTGGCAATCCCTTGCCACTTGAGCTTCATGAAAGCCTCGATTTGCGCCCTCTTCAGAGCAGTGAACGCGTGAAGCCTCTTATCCGACTGGATCTGACTAAGAGCAATGCGAAAGCTGCGCGATGGCAAAACCGATAAAGTGCTTTCGAGGAGCATGAGGAGCGGTTTGGTCACGATCTTTTCATCCCTTCATTGAAAAAACTTGACAGACAAGATCAATCATCTTAGCCTGTACACTGAAAGGCGTGATGGTGCTGTGCAGAAGAAGAAAAGAGACCTTCCAAAAATAGATATTTATCGGGCATGGTGCAAGGCCTGCGGGATTTGTGCGGCTTTTTGTCCCACAGGCGTTCTTGACCGCGACGAAGGCGGATATCCCTATGTTAAAGAGCCACAGAAATGCATTAACTGCGGCTGGTGCGAGATAAGATGCCCGGATTTTGCCATTACTGTGGAGAAGAAGAAAGAAGACGCAGGGCAGGTGAGAAACTGATTTGAAAAAGAAAGACCGGAAGGAACTGCTGCTTCAGGGGAATGAGGCAATCGTTGAAGGGGCCTTGCGGGCCGGATGCCGTTTCTTTGCCGGCTACCCCATTACCCCGGCTACAGAGATATCCGAGCTGTTGTCGGTCAGACTTCCCCGGGTGGACGGCACGTTTATTCAAATGGAGGACGAGATTGCGAGTCTCGGGGCTGTGATCGGCGCGTCGCTCGCGGGCGTCAAGTCGATGACTGCCACAAGCGGTCCAGGTTTTTCTCTTATGCAGGAGAACCTCGGTTTTGCCGTGATCACCGAAGTCCCCTGCGTTATCGTCAATGCCATGCGGGGTGGGCCGAGCACCGGTCTTCCCACGTCGCCCTCTCAAAGCGATGTGATGCAGGCGCGTTGGGGAACGCATGGCGATCACCCTGTCATCGCGCTTTGCCCTTCCACGGTCAGGGAGTGTTATGACCTGACTATCACTGCTTTCAATTTCTCGGAAAAATACCGCATTCCCGTGATTTTGCTTGTTGATGAGGTCGTGGCCCATATGCGGGAGAAGGTGAGTCTATCGGATCGCGAGGGGATGACGATCTTCAACAGGGTAAAGCCTACCGTGCCGCCCGAGTGGTACATTCCTTATGAGGATAATCCGAGGGGTGTGCCGGCCATGGCCGCCTTTGGGGACGGTTACCGGTACAACGTTACCGGGCTTACTCACGATGTAAGGGGTTTTCCAACTTCCAGGCCGGATGAGGTTGACCCGTTCATCAGAAGGCTCTTCAGAAAGATAAGCCAGAACTTTGCCGATCTGCAGATCGGGGAATTTTATGAAACCGATGACGCGGATATCACGATTATTGCCTATGGCTCAGTTGCCCGTTCGGCCAGGAGGGCCGTGCTTGATGCCCGCGCGCGGGGCGTGAAGGTGGGGCTTCTTAAGCTTAACACCTTATGGCCTTTCATGAGGACTCAGGTCGAACAGGCGCTCAAGACCTCCCGGATCGTCATCGTTCCTGAGATGAACATGGGACAGATATCAAGGGAGGTAAAACGGGTCAACAGGGACGGCACCAAAATCTTTACGATCAACAGAGTGGACGGGACTATCATAACACCTCAGGAGATTATGAACAGAATTAAGGAGGTTTCCTGATGGCCGAGGTTACCAAACTGATCCACAAGTACTTGAGACACGACAAGAAATTTCCCCACGTCTGGTGCCCCGGATGCGGTATAGGGATCATGCTCGGTTCGCTCATCCGGGCAATAGATGAGACAGGGTACAGTCAGGACGAAGTCGTTCTCGTATCGGGCATCGGCTGCACGGGCAGATTGCCGGTTTATGTGGATTTTAATACGCTCCATACCACCCACGGCAGGGCGCTCACCTTCGCGACCGGCGTGAAACTCGCAAAACCTGCGCTCAAAGTCATAGTGATCATGGGGGATGGCGATGCGGTTGCCATCGGAGGGAACCATTTCATCCACGCAGCCAGGAGAAACATCGACCTGACCGCCATTATCGTGAATAATAGCGTCTACGGCATGACAGGGGGCCAATATTCACCGACCACACCCTACGGGGCGAGGTCTGCCACCACGACTTACTCGAACGTGGAGCACGCTTTCAGCATATCGGAACTTGCCGTAACGGCAGGGGCCGCTTTTGTGGGCCGCGGGACCGTCTATCACGCAAAACTTCTGGACAGTCTCATGGTGCGTGCCTTCGCGAAAGTCGGGTTCTCCGTAGTTGAGGTCATCTCTCACTGCCACACGCAATACGGGAGACTTAACCGTCTGGGCTCAGCCGTTGAAATGATGCAGTGGCAGAGGGACCATGCCGTTCCCGTTGAAAAGGCGACACAGATGACGGGCGATGAGTTAAGAGACAAATTCCGCATTGGCGTGCTCGTTGAGAGAGACCTGCCCGCTTACGAGGAGGAATATGAAAAAGTGAGAAAATGGGCGAAACTGACGGAGAAGCCATAGCATGGGTTATCGCTACGACATACGTTTGAGCGGCTCCGGAGGCCAGGGCATTATTCTCATGGGCATTATCCTCGCGGAGGCAGTCGGCATCTATGATGGAAAATACGTGGCCCAGACCCAGAGCTACGGACCGGAGGCGCGCGGAGGCTCAAGTAAGGCGGAAGTGGTAATTAGCGACGGCGAAATCGACTATCCCAAAGCCCTGCGGCTTGATCTCCTCCTGGCCATGAACCAGAAAGCCTGTGACGATTACTACATGGATTTGAAAGCCGATGGCATTCTGATCGTCGATTCTACCCTCGTAAAGCAGGTACCCGTTTCAAAGGCGTACCAGATACCATTCACCCGCCTTGCCCGAGAGAAGTTCAAACGGGAGATGGTTGCCAATATCGTGGCCTTAGGAGCGTTGAGCAGACTTACGCCCGTGGTATCAATGAGGGCCATTGAGTCCGCCGTGCTCGCCCGCGTTCCTAAAGGCACGGAACAACTTAACCGGGATGCGTTGAGAACCGGCATGACGATAGCAGCAAAGATTAAAAAGATCGCCTTTCCTGACTCGCCCAAAGAGCTTGAAGATGAAGATACATGAGTATCAGGCCAAAAAGCTCCTTGATGCGTATGGCTTACGGGTTCCGAGGGGCGCTGCTGCAAACTCACCGGAAGAAGCCTTTCGTATTGCGCAACAGATCGGCCAGGGTCCCTACGCGGTCAAAGCGCAGATTCATGCAGGAGGCAGGGGTAGGGCTCACGGCATTGAGACAGTCGAAAAAGCCGACGACGTGAGAGGGGTCGCCCGTCGTATGCTGGGAGGCACACTCGCAACGGACCAGACCGGAGCCTGCGGTAAACCGGTGCAGATGCTCCTTATAGAAGAAGCAATTGATGCGCAGAAGGAGCTGTATCTGGGGATAGTTGTAGACCGTGAAAGCGCCTGTCCGGTGGTGCTTATGAGCGCTCAGGGTGGTGTGGACATCGAGACGACGGCTGGGACGAATCCCGAGAAGCTCGTGAGAGAAACAATTGACCCCCAGATTGGCTTGAGGCCGTTTCAAGTAAACAGGATAATTTATGCTTTGGGCATTGATCAGGGACTGTCGGGCGTGACGGGCCGGACGATTATGAATCTCTATAGACTCTTTATCGAGAAAGATTGCTCCCTGGCGGAAATAAACCCTCTTGCCATAACAAAGAACGGAGAACTCGTGGCGCTCGACGCCAAGCTCAACTTTGACGATAATGCACTGTACAGACAGGGAGATATACAAGGATTGCGTGACGTAAACCAGGAAAATCCGCTCGAGGTGGAGGCATCGAAGTACCACCTCAATTACATCAAGATGAATGGTAGCGTGGGCTGCATGGTAAACGGCGCAGGTCTTGCCATGGCCACCATGGATCTGATAAGCCTTGTCGGGGCTGAGCCGGCAAACTTCCTTGACGTGGGCGGAGGGGCCACGAGTGAAATGGTGAAACAAGGTTTGAAAATCCTCCTGTATGACAAGGATGTGAAGATGATCTTCATCAATATTTTTGGGGGAATACTGCGCTGTGACGTGCTTGCGGAGGGGATCGTCAAGGCGGCCCGCGAGATGATCATCGATCTGCCGATTGTGGTCAGACTGGAAGGAACCAACGTGGAAGCAGGACGAAATATCCTCTCAGGATCGGGGCTCTCGTTGACCGTGGCTAAGGACTTAAGAGAAGCCGCGGCCAGAATTGGAGAGATCGTAAGGAGCATAGGATAGAAAGGTCGTTTCTCTATTGAGATGATGCTTTCTCTACGCATGAAGGGAAGATGAGCATACTCGTTGACAATGGGACACGACTCATGGTCCAGGGCATTACGGGCAGCGAGGGCGCGTTCCACACAAAACAAATGGTGGAGTACGGCACAAAGGTCGTGGCCGGAGTCACGCCGGGCAAGGGGGGGTCCACTATCCTGGGGATACCCGTGTACAATACGGTCCGTGACGCTGCGCTCTCAACCGGAGCGGACGCCTCTGCCATATTCGTGCCCCCTCAATACGCGGCAGATGCCATCATGGAGGCCGTCGAGTCGGGCCTTAAAACGGTCGTCTGTCTTACCGAAGGGATACCCACACTTGATATGGTCGTGACGAAGCAGTATGTGAGGACGAGACAGACGATCCTTATCGGCCCCAACACCCCCGGCATCATTTCTCCTGGGCAATGCAAAATAGGTGTAATGGCCGGATACATCCACATGCCCGGAAAGGTTGGCATAATGTCAAGGAGTGGCACCCTTACCTATGAAGTGGTGGACCAGTTGACGAGCATGGGGATCGGTCAATCGACCTCGGTAGGCATAGGGGGCGATCCCATCGTGGGGCTCTCCTTCGTCGATCTTCTTGAGATGTTTGAACGAGATCAAGACACCGAGGCTGTCGTCCTTATCGGTGAGATCGGGGGGAACGCTGAAGAAGATGCAGCTATCTATTGCAAAGGGCACATCACAAAGCCGGTAGTTGCTTTCATCGCTGGCCTCACCGCTCCGCCGGGGAGGCGCATGGGACACGCCGGAGCGGTCGTGTCTAACGGCAAGGGCGATGCCGCTTCTAAGATAGAGGCGCTTAAAGAGGCGGGAATTACGGTGGTGAGAAACCCCGTTGAGATCGGCGAGACCGTGGCCCACGCTATCGACAGATTCCGGGCTCGCTGACAATCGACAAAAAGCAGGCTTTTTCATGTGTCCGAAGGGACGAAAAGGGTCTATATCATGGGCTCCGGCGGCCCTGCTTCTTGTTTGCCCGAAGCCTCAAGCATGCGAAATCCCCAGTCCGCACGGATAAACGCGAAAAGGCCAAAAAGGATCATAAGAAGAACTCCGCCGGCGAGCCAGAGATTATATTCCTTCTCATAGTAGACCTTTCCCTCTCCCATAGCCGGCATTTCGGCGGGCGTGAGCGGTAGTCCATACTCTCTAGCGAGTTCCGTAACATTATCAATCTGTATGACAGGGATATTCTGTCTGAGAAACCGGGCGATGAGAGAATCAGTTTTTCTATCGAGGGGTAGGTTCGTTGTCAGAAGACCAGTCTTGAGCAGCCTTTTTAGGGGTCGTATGCCTACGGCTGCCCGTCCTCCACCCACGTTTATGTAGGCCTTTGGAACCTTCCTGTCGAAATAGATACGCATTCGTTCGTCGATATCTCCTTTCACCGTGGAGGGTTCAATCATGAAAAGGCCGTTTCTCTCTATCGCCTGGGTGATGGTGCGACGGCCGCTCTCGGTCATCTCTTTGCCTCTATCATTCTTTCCTCCCATGGATGCTGCCACCGAGTGCGAAGGGAA
>DATKMQ010000153.1 GCA_035541755.1 Syntrophorhabdaceae bacterium | reverse complement strand
TCAATATCCACAACGCCGGTTTTTTTCCCCTCGGTTCCATGATCCTCGCCATGGGACTTTGTTACGGCGGAATTGCCCAAATCATTGCGGGCATCCTGGAGTACAAGAAGGGCAACACGTTCGGCGTTACGGCCTTCTCCTCTTATGGACTCTTCTGGTGGTCACTCGTATTTATCGTCACGTTCAAGAATCTGCCCGGCAATTCCGAGGCCTTCATGGGATGGTATCTCTTCATGTGGGGTCTTTTTACGTTCTTCATGTGGTTCGGTACTTTCGGGAAAAACAGGGGGATACAGTTTGTTTTTCTGAGCCTCACCGTATTGTTCTGGCTCCTTGCGATCGGTAACTGGACGGGTAATCACGGGATAATCGTCCTCGCCGGTTACGAGGGCATCATTTGCGGTCTCTCAGCGATATATCTCGCCATGGCAGAGGTTTTGAACGAGGTACACGGCAAATGCGTGCTTCCCATAGGAGAGATCAAAAAGGCATAGCGAACCGGCACGAAGCCGATAGATGTTTGTGAGTCCTTAAGCGCCGCCGATTCTCATGAAACGATAGAGTCATTCATGGGAATCGGCGGTAAATTTTTAGTGGCTTCACTTCCCTTATCCACTACGGCCGACACTTTTGTCGTGTTAGGTTAGTCAATTCGACATTCTCTGTCGCGTCTACGCTGAAGTTTTTATGCCCGAAACCTCTTAAGTCATGAACATTCCGTAGGAAGGCGATCTGGCATGGGCTTTGCTGAAGAACTCCAGATGAGGAGGTTCGCCTGCACAATCGTATTGTAAACAGATACGTCTGCCTGAGGGTAGTATCGTTGTTTCTCGTTGTACTTGTGTTCACCTTAGGGGAGACCACAAAGTCTGCGATACTCGTAACCGATACTGACAACCTGCTTCAAACATGTCAGCAGGATACAGACTGCACAGCCCTTCAAACACAGGCATTCACCTTCGAAGTCTTTCACGGGCAAAGCTATCTCTCACGTATCGGCCCGTACGTCTTGCGATCCGAAACTCTCACCCCGAATACCGCCACCCGTGCACCCCCTCTTTCCTCCTTTGACGTGAGAGTTTAGCGTCGCGTCACGGCGCTCTCGCAGGGGCCTTGCGCCCGGATGTGGATGACGCGCCGTGCCCTTCGTCGCCGCCCACGGCGGCCAACCAGTAAATGAGTGAAACACGTCTCATTGAGGAGGAAACAATTTATGAAGAGAAGTTTTATCCCATGTTTAATAATTCTCATGGCAATCGTCTCCAACGTTTCTGCAGCGGAATTCGGCCCGCCTGAGCCTCTCGCCGATACGGGTAAGTTTTCCCTGGGCTTAGGTTACGGGATTGACAGGGATAAGATGAAGCAAGGCGATGACCGCCTCGGCGCCAAGTCCCACGAATACTATGTGCAGGGTTCTTATACCTTCCTCAAGGACTGGGAGGTAAACGGCGCATTAGGGGGCGCCGATGAGCGCCTCTATGACCGCGACCTTCAGGTCCGTTCCACCGATGGGGGCAAACTCTTTGGGAGCCTCGGAACCAAGGGGGTGCTCTACCGAAACGGAAGCTTTGCCTTGGGGCCTTTTTTACAAGGCAGCTTGTATGCAGACCACTCAGGCGTGACAAAGAACGAGTGGGATCTCAACCTCGGTGTTTCTGCCCAGTACGCGATCAAGGCGGGTGACCGAAACCTGACCGTATACGGCGGACCATTTGCTTATGTGCACCGGGCGGACAGCGACACAGGGATGATAAACCCGCAGGATGACATACAGGAAAGGGGCAATGTCGGCGGATTTCTTGGAATAAGGGTCCCCGTGGTTTCGCAGAAGTTATTTCTCACGGCAGAGACAGAGCTTAAGGAAAGAATCGGCGGCGCTCTGTCGCTCGGCTACAAGTTCTGAGGGTCATCTTTCAATCTACGGGAGATTTCCCCGACCACTATATATAACCCCGTCAGAGATGGATGCCGCATGAATCTTCATGGCATCCATCTCACGGATAAACGATCGGGAAACAATTCATGAAAAAGGTGAAGGCGAAGCGCTCCTTGCGGTTATCCTATGAGCGACATATTATAGAGACATATCATGAAAAAATCTGATATATATAGGTCCGGTACGACGGGTGGGAAAACCTATTCAGCCTGGAGAGACTGAAAAATTCGAAACGGTGAAGTATCACCGCCGAGGTGCCAAAATGACATCAGAGAATGAGATGGGAAATAATCTAACGTCTGGAGCGGGCAGACCACCTTCACGATCCGGACTGTGGTGGAAGATAACGGCTGTGGCGCTTATTATCGCCGTCGGGATCTACATAGTTCTCGTAAGACCGGCCATTAAAGCAAGGGTTGCCGCGCAAAAGGCCCAGACAACGGCTCCGGGTGTCCCTATCGCGGCAGCGGCGGCCGTAAAGAGTGATATGCCCATATATCTCACCGGACTTGGTACAGTGACCCCCGTCAACACGGTCACGGTCAAGACCCGCGTGGACGGCCAGTTGATGGAGGTCAAGTACAAAGAAGGTCAAACCATAGAGGCGGGGGATGTGTTGGCCATGATCGATCCAAGGCCGTTCGAAGTCCAGCTAACACAGGCTGAGGGCCAGTTGGCCCGTGATCAGGCGTTTTTGAAGAACGCCCGTGTAGACCTGGAAAGATATCGGGTACTCTGGCAACAGGACTCCATTCCCAAACAGCAGCTCGACACTCAGGAAGCGCTTGTGACGCAGTATGACGGCATTGTGAAGGCGGACCAGGGGCAGATCGATAGCGCGAAGCTCCAGCTCGTTTACTGCCGGATCACCGCCCCGGTGGCCGGGCGCATCGGTTTGCGTCTTGTTGATCCTGGCAATATTGTCCATGCCGCCGACACAAACGGCCTGATCGTTATCACCCAACTGGAACCCATAACCGTGATCTTCCCCATCGCGGAAGACTACCTCACGCAGGTCCTTCAGCGACTCAAAACCGGCCAAAGCATGCATGTCGAAGCGTACGATAGAGAGATCAAGAACAAGCTCGCTGACGGCACACTACTCACCATCGACAACCAAGTCGACCCAAATACAGGCACAGTAAAGTTCAGAGCGGTTTTCCCGAACAAAGCCCATGAGCTATTTCCAAACCAGTTTGTGAATGCGAGGCTGCTTATCGACGTGAAGCGCGGCGTGATCATTGTGCCTTCATCCGCGATTCAGCGGGGTCCCCAGGGTATGTTCGTCTATGTGGTGACCAAGGATAACGTAGTGAACGTACGCCCGGTGGAAGTGGGTGAAATGCAAAACGGCAACGCATCAATAAACAAGGGGCTCGCGGAAGGCGAGATCGTGGTCACGGACGGTGCAGAGAGGTTAAGAGAGGGCGCAAAGGTGGAAATCAGGGGCGGCGGCGAGAAAGCATCCGGAAAGGCACACGGATGAATATCTCCAGACCTTTTATCCTTCGACCTGTGGCCACGACGCTCCTCATGGTGGCCATATTCCTCGCCGGGGCTGTCGCGTATTATCAGTTGCCTGTATCTGCGCTGCCCGAGGTCGATTACCCGACAATTCAGGTGCGTACGTTCTATCCGGGCGCAAGCCCCGACGTCATGGCTTCAGCGGTGACCGCGCCGCT
The DNA here is from genome assembly GCA_035541755.1 of Syntrophorhabdaceae bacterium. NCBI lineage: Bacteria > Pseudomonadati > Thermodesulfobacteriota > Syntrophorhabdia > Syntrophorhabdales > Syntrophorhabdaceae > Syntrophorhabdaceae bacterium. The sequence goes on along the minus strand of DATKMQ010000153.1, from coordinate 22,273 downwards.
GGAGCGTCAGTTCGGAATCATGCCGGGACTTGCACAGATGACGTCCACAAGCTCGAGCGGAAGTTCGATCATCACATTGCAGTTTAGCCTCACCCTCCCTCTTGACGTGGCCGAGCAACAGGTCCAGGCTTCAATCAACGCGGCTTTCACATTCTTGCCCCGCGATCTTCCGACGCCACCTGTGTACAGCAAGGTAAATCCGGCAGACGCGCCTATTCTGACGCTCGCCCTCACATCCAAAACTCAGCCACTGCCAGTTGTGGAAGATATGGCGGATACCCGTTTTGCGCAAAAAATATCCCAGCTGCCCGGAGTGGGACTCGTGGCGATCAGCGGGGGTCAACGGCCTGCAGTGAGGATCCATGTCAATCCTGCCACTCTTGCCGCGTATGGCCTCACCCTTGAAAACGTTCGCTCCGCACTGGGCACGGCAAACGTGAATCAGGCCAAGGGAAGTTTTGATGGTCCCAGACAGTCGTACATCATCGACGCAAACGATCAGCTCTTCTCAAGCAAACAATATGCGAGCCTCATCATCGCATATAAGAACGGCGCACCGGTCCGCCTGTCGGATGTGGCCGATGCCATTGACGGCGCCGAGAACATCCAGCAGGCTGCCTGGACCAACACGACACCGGCGGTTATCCTCAATATCCAGCGCCAACCCGGAGCCAACGTCATCCAGGTAGCGGACCGAGTGAAGGCGCTCATGCCACAGCTCGCTGCTTCTCTTCCGCCCTCAATAGAGGTCTCCATTCTTACTGACAGAACCACAACAATCCGCGCATCGGTCCACGACGTGCAGTTTGAACTCATGCTGGCTGTCGCCCTCGTGGTGCTCGTCATCTTCCTTTTTCTGCGCAATCTTTCGGCGACAATCATCCCCAGCATCGCGGTGCCGGTCTCCCTCGTTGGCACCTTCGGGGCCATGTATCTTCTCGGTTTCAGCCTTAACAACCTTTCTCTGATGGCGCTCACTATTTCCACGGGTTTCGTCGTGGATGACGCCATTGTGATGATCGAAAATATCGCGAGGTTCATGGAGCAGGGCGCCACTCCTCTTGAAGCAGCCCTCAAAGGATCGAAACAGATCGGTTTTACCATCCTGTCACTCACTATCTCCCTGATCGCGGTTCTGATCCCTCTTCTGTTTATGGGAGACGTGGTGGGACGGCTCTTCCGTGAGTTTGCCGTGACCCTGGGCGTCACCATCCTCATCTCCGCTATCGTATCACTCACACTCACGCCCATGATGTGCGCTCGCTTGCTGAAACATACAGAAGAAGCAGCTCAAGGTAGGTTTTACAGGACCTCAGGCCGCGCCTTCGAACGTATCATTGAGGCCTATGGCACGTCGCTCAAATGGGTTCTTAAGCGGCAACGCGCTACGCTGATAGTGGCGGCCCTCACTCTTGTGCTCACCGTAGCCCTCTATATCGTGATCCCGAAGGGGTTCTTCCCCGTACAGGACACGGGGGTTATACAGGGCATATCCGAGGCGCCGCAATCTGCGTCATTCTCCGCCATGGCCGAGAAACAGCAGGCCCTCGCCCGCGTGATACTCTTAGACCCCGCTGTAGAAAGCCTCTCTTCCTTTATCGGTGTAGACGGCACCAACGCTACGATGAACAGCGGACGAGTCCTCATCAACCTCAAGCCGCTGGCGAGGCGGAAAGTGAGCGCCACAGAGGTTATACGGCGCCTGCAACCTGAGCTTGCAAAGGTGGAGGGCGTTACGCTCTATATGCAGCCTGTGCAGGACCTGACCGTGGACGCGCGGGTCAGCCGCACACAGTTCCAGTACACCATGGAAGACCCTGACGCAAATGAACTATACAACTGGGCCCCCAAGCTTGTAGCCGCGTTGCGAGAGCGTCCGGAACTGCGGGATGTGAGCAGCGATCAGCAGGACAAGGGCCTCCGCGTGGCGCTCGATATCGACCGTAGCACAGCCTACAGGCTGGGCATTACCCCCCAGGCGGTTGACGATACGCTCTACGACGCCTTCGGTCAACGCATCGTCTCTACCATGTTTACCCAGCTCAACCAGTATCGCGTCATCCTCGCCGTCAAACCAGATTTCATGCAAGACCCCAACAGACTTAACAGCATCTACCTGCAGAGCGTGACAGGCGGACAGATACCCTTGAGCGCATTTGCCCACATAACCGAAACGACAGGACCCCTTCTTGTGAGCCGCCAGGGGCAATTCCCGTCCGTCACCGTCTCCTTTAACCTCGATCGCGGGGCGTCCCTGGGTGAGGCCGTAAAAGCAGTGGAGGCGGCAGAGACCGATCTGAACCCACCTGCCTCGATAGTTGGAAGTTTTCAGGGCACGGCCCAGGCGTTCAAGAATTCTTTGACCAACGAGTCCCTTCTCATACTGGCAGCGCTCGTTACTGTTTACATTGTGCTCGGGGTTCTCTACGAGAGTTATATCCATCCCGTCACGATCCTGTCTACATTGCCTTCTGCCGGCGTGGGCGCCCTTCTCGCACTCATCGCCTTTCGCACCGATTTCAGCGTCATCGCCCTGATTGGCATAATTCTTTTGATCGGCATTGTGAAGAAGAACGGCATTATGATGGTCGATTTCGCACTCGAAGCCGAGCGCAAAGAACGCAAACAACCCGTTGAAGCCATCTACCAGGCAGCGCTTCTGCGCTTCAGGCCTATCATGATGACGACACTCGCGGCGCTGTTCGGGGCGCTGCCTCTGGCAATAGGAACCGGCGTGGGCTCTGAGCTTCGTCATCCTCTCGGCATCGCTATCGTAGGGGGAATGATCATCAGCCAGATGCTTACCCTGTACACTACGCCCGTGATCTATCTCTGGTTTGACCGACTGGCAAAACAGATCAGTGGAAGATCCGCTCGCGAGCAGGATCAAAAACGGCTCGCTGACCAGATATGAATATCTCAGAAATCTTCATACGCAGGCCCATCGCCACAACACTTCTCGCTATCGCCCTTGCTTTGGCGGGACTCATTGCCCTGCGTCTCCTCCCCGTGTCGCCCTTGCCGCCTGTTGAGTTTCCGACCATTTATGTGAGTGCATCGTTACCTGGAGCCAATCCGGAGACAATGGCCACTTCCGTTGCCACACCGCTCGAGCGTCAGTTCGGACGCATTGCCGGCGTCACCGAGATGACCTCGACGAGCAACCGGGGCACCACGAGTATTGTCCTGCAATTTGACTTGAACCGCAATATCGACGGCGCTGCTCGGGACGTACAGGCCGCAATCAACGCGGCCCGGGGTTATCTGCCGGCAAACCTGCCGACCAACCCTTACTATCGCAAAGTAAACCCCGCCGATGCGCCTGTCCTGCTTATTGCCCTTACATCCGACGTGGTCACAACGGCGCAAATGTTCGACGCAGCCTCGAGCATCATGCAACAGAAATTATCGCAGGTGGACGGCGTGGGTCAAATCATCGTCGGAGGAAGTTCGCTCCCGGCGGTGCGCGTGGATCTCAACCCCACGGCGCTCAACAAGTATGGTATCAGTCTCGAAAATGTCCGAGGTGTTTTGAGCACTACGAACGTAAACCGTCCCAAGGGACAGCTATCAGACGGAATGCATGCATGGGAGATTGATACGAATGATCAGATGCAGCGGGCAATTCAGTACGAGCCCATTATCGTTTCGTACCGGTCGGGCGCAGCGGTGCGACTCTTTGACATCGCGCAGGTGACGGACTCCGTGGAGGACGTGAGGGCCACGGGACTCGTAAACGGTAAACCGGCTATCATGGTTATTATCTTCCGTCAGCCCGGGGCCAACATCATCGAAACCGTGGACAGGGTCCGTGCCGTCATCCCACAGTTGGAGGCCGCCATGCCAGGCGGCGTGAAGGCCACCGTGCTACAGGACCGAACGCCCCCGATCCGGGGTTCTCTGCGGGACGTGCGAACCACCCTCATAATCTCGGCGCTCCTCGTCATCCTCGTGGTTTTCGTCTTTCTGAGGAGCGTCCGCGCCACGGTGATACCGGCAACTGCCGTGGTCCTTTCTCTTATCGGGACTTTTGCGGTTATGTATCTCCTCCGTTACAACGTTGACAACCTTTCGCTCATGGCGCTCACCATCGCAACAGGCTTCGTGGTCGACGACGCCATCGTGGTGCTAGAAAACACGACGCGCCACATCGAAATGGGCTCAATTCCTATGGACGCAGCGCTCAAAGGATCAAAGGAGATCACGTTCACCGTTCTGTCCATGAGCACTTCTCTTATCGCAGTTTTCATCCCGCTGCTTCTCATGGCCGACATTCCCGGGCGTCTGTTGCGTGAATTTGCCGTCACCTTGAGCGCGGCCGTGGCCATGTCCATGGTGGTCTCGCTTACAGTGACGCCCATGATGTGCGCCAGACTATTGAGGCCCGGCAAGTCTCCCATCGCCCACAACAGGGCCTACAGGATGAGCGAGAGACTGTTCAACCTCATGCACAGCCGGTACGAAACAACTCTCAGGTGGGCATTAAAGAGACCGAGATTCATGCTCATGCTCGTGGTGGCCTGCGTGATCACAAGCGTTGGGCTCTTCGTCTTTAGTCCCAAAGGGTTTTTTCCGGAGCAGGACACAGGGCGTATTACCGGCACTATCATAGCCGAACAGAGCATATCATTTCAGGCCATGAAGGCAAAGCTCGGTCAGGTGATTGACATTATCAAAGCCGATCCAGATGTGGAGAGCGCAGCCGGGTTTACCTCAAGCTCGGGCGGAGGAGGCGCAACTACAAATACGGCCCGCCTCTTTATCGCACTCAAGCCAAACGAACAGCGCAGAAGCAGCGCAGTACAGGTAATCGGACGGGTGCGGAGAAGGCTCAACCAGGTAGCAGGCGCCCCAACTTATCTTCAGGTCGTGCAGGAATTGCGGGTGGGAGGACGGATGGGCGGCGGTCTGTATCAATACACGCTGACCGGTGAGAACCTGGCGGACCTTAACAGATGGGCCCCGCGTGTCCTGCTGGAATTGCGCAGGTTGCCCGCGCTCGTCGATGTAAACAGCGATCAGCAGGACAAGGGACTCGATGCGAACCTTGTGATCGACAGGGACACGGCCTCCCGGCTCGGTATAACACCTCAGGCTATTGACGATACCCTCTATGATGCCTTTGGTCAGAGACAAGTCTCGGTTACTTACACATACAAGAACCAGTACCACACGGTCATGGAGGTAGAACCTGCTTTCTGGCAGTCGCCGGAGACCCTTCGTGACATCTATGTGCCTTCCAACACAGGGGCCCTCGTGCCCCTCTCAGCCTTCATCCGGTTCGATAGCAATACCACATCCCTCGCGGTCAACCATCAGAGCCAGTTTCCTGCCGTTACCATATCGTTCAACCTGGTGCCGGGCAAATCACTCGGAGAGGCGGTCAAAGAGATAGAGGCTACGGTTTTCAAAATGGGGCTTCCAGGAAACATCAGAGGCAGTTTCCAGGGGACGGCCCGAGCCTTCGAGGCGGCCCTTGCCAATATGCCTTGGCTTATTCTCGCGGCCTTTGTAGCCGTCTACATAGTGTTGGGAATGCTCTACGAGAGCTACGTTCATCCCCTCACGATCCTGTCGACCCTGCCTTCCGCTGGCGTGGGGGCGCTTCTCGCTCTTCTGATCCTCCGGATCGATTTCAGCATTATTGCCTTGATCGGTATTATTCTGCTCATCGGCCTTGTGAAAAAGAACGGGATACTTATGGTAGATTTTGCCCTCGAGGCAGAACGCAAGCAGGGAAAAACCCCAGAAGAGGCCATTTATCAAGCGTGCCTTTTGCGCTTCAGACCGATTATGATGACGACTATGGCCGCGCTCCTCGGTGGACTTCCTCTTGCGCTTGGCAGAGGAGTTGGCTCCGAGCTTCGCCGACCGCTCGGCGTTGCTATTGTGGGAGGACTCATATTCAGCCAGATGCTCACCCTCTATACGACGCCGGTTATGTACCTCTATCTCGACCGGTTCCGATTGCGTATGAAAGGCCTCTGGCAGAGGCGCCATCCCGGGGTTCAAGAAGAGGTTACTACAGATTTGTGAGGTGATAAAGACGTGAAGCGCATAGCAACTCCCACGACAAACGCATTGCTCGCAATGGCCCTCTGTCTCTTCATGAGCGCCTGCGCCGTAGGGCCCAACTACGTGAGGCCAAAGGCGTCCGTACCGGAAACGTTCAAAGAGGCTGAAGGCTGGAAACAATCAAAACCTGCCGATACCATACCCAGAGGTGCGTGGTGGAAAGTATTCGACGATCCACAATTGAATGAATTGGAAGAGCAGGTGAACATTTCGAACCAAACCATCATCGCAGCTGAGGCCCAATATCGTGAGGCCCTGGCGTTGGTTTTGGTCGCCCGGGCCAGTTATTTTCCATTCGTAACGGGTGGCGCGTCTTACACCCGGTCGCTTGGGTCCTCCACACTTACAAGGACCCAGTCCGCAGGCGGCAGCCCCGTATCGGATTATCTTTTGCCGGTGGATCTCTCCTGGGAGGCCGACCTGTGGGGCCGCATTCGTCGCACCGTTGAAACAAGCCGTTCAAACGCGCAAGCTGCGGCCGCGGACCTCGAATCGGTCCGTTTGAGCGCTCAGGCTGCACTGGCACAGGCCTATTTTCAATTGCGCACGGTGGACGCTCAAATTAAGCTTTTTACCGCCACCGTAGACGCGTACAAGAAAGCACTTGAACTCACTGAGAATCGCTACGCAAGCGGCGTGGCCGCAAAATCTGACATTCTTCAGGCAGATACCCAGCTCAAATCCGCGCAGGCTCAATTGATCGATCTCGGGGTCCAGCGCGCACAGTTGGAGCATGCCATAGCACTTTTCATCGGAAAAGCTCCATCCGAGTTCTCTCTCCCCTCCGCATCGGCGCCGCTGGCACCGCCTTCGGTCCCTGTGGGTGTGCCATCGGAACTGTTGGAGCGAAGACCCGATATCGCAGCAGCGGAGCGGCGCGTGGCAGCGGCGAACGCACAGATCGGCGTGGCAAAAGCGGCCTTCTTCCCCAAGGTCACCTTGAGTGCATCGGGTGGATATGAAAGCGGCAATTCTGCGACATGGCTTACATGGCCGAGCCACTTCTGGTCTCTCGGTCCCGCCCTTACCCAGACTCTCTTCGCAGGGGGCTCGCTCCGCGCGGTTACGGCGGGGGCTCGTGCCGCCTATGACGCTGCAGCAGCGTCCTATCGGCAAACTGTGCTCACGGGATTTCAGGAGGTTGAGGATAACCTCGCCGCGCTTCGCATCCTGGAGCAGGAAGCGGCAGCGCAAAAAGAGGCGGTCAAGGCAGCAGAGGAATCATTGGCCCTCACCTTAAACCAGTACAGAGCCGGCACGGTGAGCTATCTCAATGTGATAGTAGCTGAGACCACAGCGTTAAGCAATGAGAGAGCAGAGGCCGATATAGCGGGAAGGAGAATGACTGCCGCTGCCACGCTCATTAAAGCGCTTGGCGGTGGCTGGCAATCCACACCATAGGAGAACAGCCCTATGGGGCAGCAGCCCTTGAACCTCAAGGCGGCGTAGGGAGCCCCGCCAAGACATGTACGAGGAAACGAATGCTGGTCTTTCAAAGGATTTTGATTACTTCGTAGACGCGCTCTCCGCCGGGCGCCTTGAAATTCACCTCATCGCCCACGCACTTTCCCATGAGCGCCTGCCCCAGCGGCGAAGTGATCGATATGGTACCTTTCCTGATGTCCGATTCGTAGGGACCCACTATCCTGTATACCACCTCTTCATCAGTGTCGAGATTTGTGAGCGTAACACTTGAGCCGAATTGGACGGCCTCGCCGTTCGCAGCTCTGACATCGATGATCTCGGAGTTTTTGATCATCTCTTCAATCTCGGCGACCTTCTTTTGAAGAAACTGAAAGGCCTCCTTTGCCGCATCGTACTCGGCATTCTCCGAAAGATCTCCGTGTCCCCGCGCTTCCTCGATCAACTGAAGGATCTGAGGCCTCTTCACGTTGAGAAGAAACTCGTGTTCTTTTTTTAGGTTTTCATAACCTTCCCTGGTAATAGGGACTTTCATGATCGCTCCAGCCGATTGTAATGGGTATAAAGATTATATCGTTCCTGGAAAATTTTCAAGCAGTTTATCGTCAGGTCAATATTGGCTGGCTTCTGCGTCGTCTCTTATATCCTTTGCGAAACGGTAAGGAGTGCGAGAGTCGGCCGCTTGAATTCGCCCCTGTCGGCACACGACTAAGTCTCATCTTGGCGAGGCCCATGTGAAGGGTGTGTTGTGCTCTTGATTGCGGACTCAATTAGAGCTAAAATAGATACAGTTCTATGAAGCAGGAAACAAATGTAATTTGTGTCACAAAAGGTTTGATCCTCTCCACGTAAAATCATCAAAAAACCCTTGACAAACCATATCGTTACAAGTGAAAATGTCTAAAGTGGTAAAAAGTGTAAAAAGGTGGGAAATTGTTCGCAGGCAGGTTCGAATACGCTATCGATGATAAAAGCAGGGTGAGCATCCCGGCGAAGTTCAGGGAAGTGCTCTCCACAAATCACGATCTTCGTTTAATTCTCACCAACCTTGACGGTTGCATCGTTGCCTATCCATACCAGGAATGGCTTAACATACAGGATAAAATATCGAACACGGGATCCATACGAAAAGAAGCGCGGACATTTCTCAGGTATTTCTATTCCGGTGCTTCCGAATGTCCTCTCGATAAACTCGGAAGAATCCTCATACCGCAAACACTCAAGGCCGATGCATATATCAAGAAAAATGTTGTTATCGTTGGCGTAGGCAAAAAGATAGAGATCTGGGCGAAGGAAAAATGGGAAGAACTGGTTCGACAGGCAACTGCCGACCCCGATCAGATCGCAGATATTGTGTCGGAACTCGGCCTTTGAATGGTGTTACACACATACCCGTTCTTCTCGAGGAAGTACTTCACAATCTGGTTGGCATTGAAGATGGCTTGTTCGTGGATGCGACGCTCGGCGGTGGCGGGCATACATATGGCATACTGGAGCGGTTTAGCGCAATACGCGTTATAGGGATTGATGCCGATGAGGTCGCACTTACAATTGCCGAGGAGGCGCTTAGAGACTTCAAAGACAGAGTAAGACTGGTAAAGGGGAACTTTAGGACATTGAGACAAATCTTACAGGGGGTAGGAGTATCGTCTATAGACGGGATTCTTTTTGACCTGGGGACATCCGTTTACCAGATAATGGGAAAGCGGGGGTTCAGTTTCAATGATGAAACGGACCTCGACATGAGAATGGACACAAAAGACGAACTAAGGGCATGGGACGTTGTAAACGGATATCGGATAAACGCTCTGGAGCGGATACTCTTTGAGTATGGGGAAGAAGAGAAGGCGCATAAGATTGCCCGGGCCATTGTGGAAGCAAGAAAGAAAAGACCGATTCAGACGGCAAAGGAACTTGGCGATATTGTCGCCCGCGTAAAGTGGCGTCGCGGCCGAATTCACCCGGCCACCAAGACATTTCAGGCAATCAGGATCGAGGTAAACGGTGAGCTTGAGAACCTCAAAGAGGGCGTGGCGAGCGCCATTGATATGCTCAATGTGAAAGGCAGAATCGGCGTCATCACTTTTCATTCACTGGAAGATAGAATGATAAAGCAGACCTTTCGGGGTGCCCTAGGCGTTGCAACGCTCACCAAGAAACCCATACGGCCGCAGAGGAAGGAGATGCTTTCCAATCCGCGTTCCAGAAGTGCCAAACTCAGGATAGCGGAAAAGCTTTAAGGGGGTACGCGATGGCAAGATCATATGTTTCGGCAAGAAGAGATATGGCATACGCACGAAGCCGCTCCACGCTTCTTATTATCTGCATCCTCCTCATCTTCGCCACTGCGAGCTTTTTCACCGTGACCACCCACAACAGGTTGAGAGAGAACCTCATTGAAAAGTTGAACCAGGATAAGCAGATCACGGAGACAAATAACATGCTCAAGTCAGAGCTTGCAGGGATCACCCAGACACGCTTCTTGGAGCTCAAGGCCAGGGAGAGGCTCGGGCTCAAGAAACCGAAAGATGAAGAGGTACTGGTACTGAGATGAATAAAAGGGCTCATAGAAAAGCCTTTTTTATCCTCGTCGCCATAGGGTTGATTTATATGTCCATAGCATTCAATCTTGCCGACAGATTTTCCATGAAGAGAACATCCGAGGTGCCCACGAGTACCGCTAAAGCAGCCCTAACCGTGACCGGCGTGCGCGAGCCTGAGAAGACGCCCTATACAGGTAAAAGTGTGCCGGCGACCGAGCCCGAGAGAGAACCATCATTTTTCATATCCGTTCCCATCGTCTCTGCCGCAATCAAAGAGGGTCTTATAGAAAAAGATGGTCTCGTTCTCATAAAAAAAGCATCGGGTGTCAGCGCCGATTTCAAAAGACCTCTACAGATCCTGAAAGATAAAGATGAAGAAGGCTTGAAAAGCATCGCGGGGATCGTGGGAAAGAAAGAACTCCTCCATCTGCTAAGAAGGGACGGTATTTCGGTCAAAGACGAACTTGATGCAGGTGACATCATCCTGGGTCGGTCCTACACGGTGGATAAAACGACCCTTCTCGCGCTCTTCGACAGACACGTAACTAACGACCTGAAGTACCTCTTTCCCTTTGCCTGTGGTGATTTGGAAATAGACAAAGGCCCGGGGGGCTTCGTCATGTCGCCTATCCGGGGACAAACAAAAAAAGAAGGTGCGGTGCAGGAGGTGGAGTGGGTTATGCCCAACCTCGCTAGCCTCCCCATGAAAGCTGCCCTCGAAAAGCTCGCAGCCAAGACCTCGAACATCAGAGTTTACGGGAACGGCTTTGTCACCGATCAGAACCCCAAGGCTTATGAAAAGGTGAAGGGCGAAACCGACTGCGAGATCTACGGGAGGTCCGCTAAACAGTGAAACTTTCGAGTCTCATAAAAGAGATCTCCGTGGTGAATATGAAAGGCAACAAAGACGCGGACATCACAGACTTGACCAAGGATTCGCGCATGGTTAAGGAGGGTGACCTCTTTTTTGCTACGAGCAAAAGCGGCGCGTATCTGCAGGATGCATTGGCGAAAGGTGCGAAGGCGCTCATCACCGATCACGAGACCGACGTTCCATTTCCCTCGATCGTAGTTGTTGATGACGTGGCACGGGCTATGGGACGGATGGCGTCAAAGTTTAACGGATACCCTTCGAAGCATATGCACGTTACGGGTATCACCGGCACAAACGGAAAGACAACGATCACATATCTCATTGAATCGATCCTGAAGTCGGCCCGTAAACAGGCGGGCGTGATCGGAACGATTTCTTATCGATATGATGCGAAGGCATTGAAAGCGGACAATACAACCCCAGGGGCGGCCGAAACACAAAGGCTTCTCAAGGATATGCTCGCATCCAACGTGAAATATGTAGCCATGGAGGTCTCCTCTCATGCCCTGGATCAGAGACGCGTCGAGGCGATTGAGTTCGACGTAGGGATATTCACAAACTTGACCCATGATCATCTCGACTACCACGGAGACTTTGAACACTATAAGGCCGCAAAAAAATCCCTTTTTGAGGATTACCTTAAGGTCAGCTCCAAAGAGAAGAAATTTGCCATCCTCAACATCGACGACCCCGTCACTCGCGAATTTGCCATTGGCGCGCCCATAGAGACACTCTCATACAGCATCAGAGGATATGCGGATGCTCATCTCTTAAGATACGGCGAGGACATTAACGGATTAACCCTTGAGATAGCCTTGATGGACAAAAAAATGTCCCTTGTCTCGCCGCTCATCGGCGCCTTCAATGCCTCGAACATCCTCGCGTCCGCGCTTTACGGGATTGCGACCCATACTCCTTCAGACAAGATCAGAGAGGGTATAGAGGGCCTCAAGGGTGTGCCGGGCAGGTTGGAAAGGGTGGGAAACGACCGTGGAATCTCGATATTTGTTGATTATGCACATACACCCGACGCGTTGCAAAATGTGCTCCTTCTCCTCAACCGCTTGAAGACCGGACGACTAATCGTAGTGTTTGGCTGCGGCGGCGACAGAGACACGGCCAAAAGGCCCATCATGGGCGGCATCGCCTCCCGTTTAGCCGACCTTACGATCATCACATCCGACAATCCAAGGAGCGAGAACCCTGCCAGGATTATCGACGATATCAAGAAGGGTCTCAACGGCAATACGTCCTATAGGATAATCGAGAACAGAAAGGATGCGATCTTAGACGCCGTGAGGCTTGCGCGGGATAACGATGTACTCCTCGTTGCTGGAAAAGGTCACGAGGACTATCAGATCATAGGTAGCAACACGTATCATTTTAGCGACAGGGAAACGATCGAGGAGTCTCTCCATGTGGCGGCTTGACGAGATTAAGGAAGCAGTGCGCGGTACAGTCCGTTCTCTTGAAACGGATACGTTCACCGGCATATCGACTGATTCGAGAACGATCGGCCAGGGGGAGCTTTTTGTACCCATTACAGGAGAGACGTTTGACGGTCATCTGTTTATAGAGGCTGCATATGAAAGATCGCACGCCGGCTCACTCTGTGAAAGAAAGCGCGAAGACCTGTGCGAACAACTGCCCGGCACGATCATACTCGTCGATGATACCACGCAGGCGCTACTCGACCTTGCCCGCTTTAAACGCAGCAAGCTCCGTACAACCTGCATCGCCATCACGGGCAGTAACGGCAAAACAACAACCAAAGAGATTCTGGTCAGGATGATTCAGAGCGGATCGTCAGTTCACTTCAACGAAAAGAATTACAATAATCTTATCGGCGTGTCCAAGAGCATACTCTCTGTTAAGGGCAACCCCGAATTCTGCGTTTTCGAGCTCGGCACGAACGCTCCCGGCGAGATAAAAAGACTCGCTCACGCCGCCCAGCCTGATACGTCCCTCATAACCAACATCAATCCCTCGCACTTAAGTGGACTCAAGACCATAGAAGGGATTCTCGAAGAGAAGCTCGACCTGTTCTACTTCACCAAAGAGGGTGGTAGGGTCTTCGTCAACGCCGATGATCCCTACATCATGCCACGCTATAAAGACATAAAACGCATGCCGGTTACCTATGGCATCGATCATGACGCGTCCGTTCAATTGAGCATTGACGCACGCTTCGGATGGGAAGGATCTCAGATCACCATCGCCTTTCCGGATAAGCGCGTTTCAGCGCACACCGCACTTCTCGGGAAACATAATCTGTACAATATTCTCGCCGCCTCTTGTCTGGCATACAGTATCGGCGTCGATACGACGCGTATAGGGAATACCATCGAAGCATTCAGGTCTTACGACAAACGGTTTCAACCGGTTCCTGCAAGAAGCGGCGCGACCATAATCGACGATACATACAATGCAAATCCCGCATCTGTGAAGTGGGCAATCAAAACGCTCCTTGAGCTTCCCGCTTCGGGGAAACGGATCATCATCCTCGGCGATATGCGCGAACTCGGCGAGGAGAGCACCAGGTACCATCGGGAACTCGGGCGCTTCTTAAGATCCACCGACATCCCCGTCATAGCGCTCATCGGGGAAGAGGTAAAAGAAACATATGGCGAACTGGGGAAGGCAAGGGCGCGGCTCTTTGAGAACAAAGGCGCCCTCGTCGATTACATAACGGGCGAACTTAAGGAAGGCGACACGGTGCTTGTAAAAGGTTCGAGACTCTCAAAGATGGAGGAAATCGTGGAGGCGCTTACCTAAAATGCTCTATTATGTCCTCTATGCACTCCATACCAGACTTTCGCTTTTTAACGTATTCAGGTATATTACGTTTCGCACAGTCCTCTCCATTCTCACGGCGCTCATCATCAGCTTCGTTCTCACTCCTGTAGTGATACGCAAATTCCACGAATGGAAGATAAAGAGCGGCAAACGCGAAGATGTGCCGGACAGGCACGAAATGAAAAAAGAGACGCCCACCATGGGCGGCTTCGTTATCCTGATCGCCACGCTCATTCCCATGCTTCTCTGGGCGGACCTAACCGACTACTATATCTGGGTCGTCACATTTTCGCTGCTCTCCTTCGGGGCCATCGGTTTTCTTGATGACATAAAGAAGCTGCGTCTCGGAAACGGAAAAGGCATGTCGGGGAAGACAAAAATCACCCTGCAGATTCTCTTCGGCCTTGTGGTCAGCCTGTTGATCTATTTCAAGTACAACTTCAGTACGCAACTCACCCTGCCCTTCTTCAAGAACGTCTCCCCCGAACTGGGCTATTTCTATATCCTGCTCTGTATATTCATGATCGTGGGAGCTTCAAATAGCGTGAATCTGACCGACGGTCTCGATGGACTCGCGATCGGTCCCATCATCACCGTCTGTCTCACGTTTTTGCTCTTCTCTTATCTCGTCGGCAATGTGAAATTTGCTCAATATCTCCAAATATTCTATGTGCGGGGAGCCGGTGAGCTCACGGTCCTTTGCGGAGCTATGCTCGGAGCCGGCATCGGCTTTCTCTGGTACAACGCCCACCCGGCGGAGCTCTTCATGGGGGACACGGGCTCTCTTTCACTGGGCGCCGGTCTCGCCACGATCGCCGTTATCATCAAACAGGAGTTTCTTTTGGTCATCGCCGGAGGACTTTTTGTGATTGAAGCGCTCTCCGTCATAATCCAGGTATACTCCTTCAAGCTGAGAGGCAAGAGGGTTTTTAAGATGGCCCCAATTCACCATCACTTTGAGCTGAAAGGATGGAACGAGGGAAAGATCGTTGTAAGGTTCTGGATTGTATCGATTATATTGGCGCTTATCGCGCTCAGTACGTTGAAGCTGAGGTAATATGGACCTGCCGGATAAAATACTCATCGTCGGTCTCGGGGCAACAGGAGTCGCCGTGGCCAAATTCTTAAGCGGCAGAGGCAAACAGATCGGTCTCGCCGATGAAAAAAGCGAAACAGAGCTTGCTCCCACGCTCCGGGCGCTCGCCGGCATATCTTACACAGGCCATTTCGGCCCCCACCGGAAAGAGGACTTTCTCCGTTACTCTATGATCGTACTCTCTCCCGGTGTGGACAGCGAACTGCCTGTGCTCAAAGAAGCCCGGCAAAAGAAGATCAGGATTATCGGCGAAATTGAACTCGCATCCATGTTCATCAGTGAGCCGATCATAGCCATCACGGGCACAAACGGAAAAACCACGACTACAACACTTATCGGCGAAATATTCAGAAAGGCTTTCGGCAACGTGTTCGTGGGAGGCAATATCGGCAACCCTTTGATCAATTACGTTATCGAAGGCAAACCTGCCCCGTATATCATTCTTGAAATAAGTAGCTTTCAGCTTGAGACCATCGAGACATTTCGCCCCAATACGGCCATTCTCCTCAATATCACGGAAGATCATCTCGACAGGTACAGAAGCTACGGCGATTACAAGGATGCAAAATACAGAGTCTTTGAGAACCAGACGGAAAAGGATTACGCGATCATCAACACCAATGTCCTGCCGGTCATCAAGGGAACACCCAAAGTACTACCCTTCTCCACGCGTCAGGAATTAAGCGAGGGCGCCTTTGCGAGAAATGGAAATCTGTATGTAAGGCTTAAGGGGCGAGAAACGGTCTATCAGAGAGAAATATCCCCTCTTCTCGGCGTGCACAACACCGAGAATATACTCACGGCTCTTTTGACGGCCCATATTTACGATATCGGGCGGCCTCTCATTGAAGATGCGCTTAAGAGCTTTAAAGGGCTTCCCCATCGGGTCGAGCATATTCGGACCATTAAAGGTATCAGGTTCTACAACGATTCAAAGGCTACAAACGTGGACGCCACAAGGAGGGCCCTCGAGAGCATCGACGGAAAGATCATTCTCATCGCGGGGGGCAAGGACAAGGGTGGCAGTTATCGGGCGATTGGGGAGGTTGCCGACAGGATAAAGTCCCTCATCGTCATCGGAGAGGCAAAAGAAAAGATCCTCAAGGAACTGGGGGGCACAGTGAAAACCTATGCCGAAGGCACGATGGAGGGCGCGGTTAAAAGGGCCTATGAGGTGGCTCAATCCGGAGATATGGTACTTTTGTCACCTATGTGCAGTAGCTTCGATATGTTTAAGGATTATAAGGACCGGGGCAACAGATTCAGAAAGATAGTGGAGTCATTGTGAAGAAGGTTTTCATCACCTTAGCGACAGTCAGTCTCCTTTATGGTTTGATGAGGGAGTTTACCTTCAGCAAAGTGCTCCTCATGGTGGGAGGTTTAGCGGCCATCTATGCCGTCTACCGCATCCCCGTACGCGCGATCGAAGCCATGAAATATCCTCTTATTGTTCTTAATCTTCTCGTCACCGCTCTCTTCTTTGTTTACCCGAAGATCTATCTTGCATATCCTTTCCGGGTTGCCATTGTCTTTGTTGTCTTCTACGCGATCATGTTTTATCTGGTGAGCTCCGAAGCCGATCAAAAAGAATTCTTCAAGGATCTGACCGCCCTGTCAATCCTGTTCTTTTCCTCTTGTTTTAATCTCTATATGACGGGCGAGATCCTCCTCGTGATTTCCTTCTCCCTTGCGCTCATGCTCGCGCTCTTTATCCAGGACAGGACGGCCGCCATCCCTTTTATCGCGGGATATACGTTCATCGCGATCATTTTTACATACAAACAGGGCGCGCATCTTTTCGGCAGCGGCTTGACCGGTCTCGCACCCGTGGAGAAGTACGTGCTCCTTCTCTCATCGTTTGCGTTTCTCGTTACGAGCTTCGCCATGTCTATGAAACAGAGTGCGCTGACCAGGACACTCTCCTTCTTCGGTTTCCTCTATATCGCCACGGATATCTTTATGGTGCTTGGCGCTCGAATGTCTAACGGGCTCTTGTACCAGCCCGCAATATTCCTTGTTCTCGTGAGTCCGCTCATCGGCTTCATCTTGAAGTCGGAAGGAGGGCGCGCGTGAAGCTCATGATTTGTGCGGGCGGAACAGGCGGTCACATCTTTCCCGGCATTGCCGTTGCAGAGGCATTTTTAGCCCGCGACGACAAAAACGAGGTAGTCTTCGTGGGAACGACCGGCGGCCTTGAGGGTGCTATCATCCCCAAGGCCGGCTTTCGGCTCCTTTATATAAAGGCGCATCAATTTCTCGGAAGATCCCCGCTTTACAAAGTACTGGCCATTGTGGGCCTGCTTCAAGGCATCGCAATGTCGGTAGCAGTCCTGAGAGGCGAGCGTCCTCACTTCATACTCGGGATGGGTGGCTTTACCTGTGTTCCCGTGATCATCGCGGGCGTTCTCATGAGAATCCCCTGTTTCCTTCATGAACAGAACGTAGAGCCGGGTCTCGCCAACAAGTTTCTTTCGAGAATTACCAAAAAGACCTTCATCAGTTTTGATGAGACGCAGCGCTATCTCGACCCGAACAAGGTGAGCTTAAGCGGCAATCCCTTACGACGGGGGCTCACAAAAGATCACGCGGAAAAGAACAAAGGAACTTTCGGTATCTTTGTCTTCGGCGGAAGCAGGGGGGCGCGAAGCGTGAACGATGCGATCCTCACGCTCCTTCCGTATCTCGAAAGCTATAAGAACATGGTTATGTATCATCAGACCGGACGTGAAGATTTTGATCGAGTGAATGACGCGTACAGGGACACTCCAGTAGCACACGAGGTTTTCCCTTTTACCGATGAGATGGAAAAATACTATCGGCTCTCCGATATCATCATATCCAGGGCAGGCGCCACCACGATTTTTGAGCTCGCCTATTTCAGAAAGGCGGCTGTCCTTATCCCCTACCCCTATTCCGCGGGCAACCACCAGTGGAAGAACGCCTCGTACGTTGAGAGCATGGGCGGAGCCCATGTGGTCGCTGACGTAGAAGCGACGGGAGAGAGGCTTTTTGAGATCATCGCGCATCTTATGAAGGAGCCCGAGCTTCTTGATGAGATGGGACAGAATATGGGCAAGATTTACGTCGATGATGCTGCTTCGCGTATCGTCGGAGGGATTGAACATGGTCTTTCATAAGATAGAGAGGGTTCACTTTGTGGGGATCGGTGGTATCGGCATGAGCGGCATCGCCGAGGTCCTCTTAAACCTCGGTTTCAAGATTACCGGCTCGGACGTGCGCAAGACAGATATAACCGAGCGGCTCGAAGGGCTCGGTGCCAGCATATTTTACGGACACAAAGAGGAGAACATCGTGGACTCCGATGTGGTTGTGATCTCGTCAGCCATACGACCGGAGAATCCGGAAGTGAAAAAAGCAAAAGAGCTCTTTATCCCCGTAATCCAGCGGGCCGAGATGCTCGCCGAGCTTATGAGGATGAAATACTCTGTGGCCGTAGCCGGCGCCCACGGAAAAACAACAACCACATCTCTCATTTCGACCATCCTCGCTCATGCGGGCCTGGACCCCACATGTGTTATCGGCGGCAAGCTAAACAGTTTTGGCAGCAATGCAAAGCTTGGCGATAGCAAATATCTCGTTGCCGAGGCGGACGAGAGCGACGGTACCTTTCTTTTGCTCTACCCGACCATCGCCGTTGTCACGAACATTGATATGGAGCATCTTGATTTCTACAAGGACTTAAATGAAATCAAGGGTGCCTTCACCGCATTTCTCAACAAGGTCCCGTTTTACGGGCTCGATATCATATGCATCGATAACGCAAACCTGCAAAGCCTCATACCGCTCCTCAAGAGACGATATATGACCTACGGTTTCTCCAAGCAGGCCGATCTCAGGGCGGAAAACATCGTCTACGAAGGCTTTATCACAAAGTTCAGGGTCATTTACAAGGGCTACGAACTGGGCGAAATCGCGCTAACCTTGCCCGGAGCGCATAACGTGGTCAATACGCTCGCCGCCTGTGGCGTCTGCATCGAACTTGACATACCGTTTCCGACGATCAAAGAAGCGCTGAAGAATTTCTCGGGAATTCACCGGCGACTTGAGGTCAAGTGGGACAAGGACATCAAGCTTATCGATGATTATGGCCATCATCCGACGGAGATAAAGGCTACGCTCTCAGCCATACGAAAAATGTCAAAAGGCAGGATCATCGTGGCTTTTCAGCCACACAGATATTCAAGAACAAAGGCGCTGATGGATGAGTTCGTCACCTCCTTCAACGAGGCGGATGTGCTCGTGGTCACGGAGATTTACGCGGCTTCGGAAGACAGAATAGAAGGGATTACAGGGTCGAGTCTCGCCGATAGGATACGCTCGAGCGGGCACAAGAACGTGTTCTTCGCTCCTACAAAAGAGGAGGCAGCTGAAAAGATTCTGGAAATCGCCCGTAAGGGGGATGTTGTGGTCACGCTCGGGGCCGGGGACATCTATAAAATAGACGAGAGATTAAAGCGCGCATGGAGTGGAAAGGAATAAAGGGAACCATATTGCACGGCGTACCCATGAAACGATACACCTCTATGAGAGTGGGCGGTCAGGCTGCGTACCTCGTGTATCCGGCAGATGAGCCTGACCTCGCAAGGGTGCTTGACCAGATGAGGGAGCGAAACATCTCCTACAGGTTCTTAGGAAACGGAACGAATGTAATCGTGAGTGATCGAGGACTCGACGAAGCATTGATCAGGATAACAAGGATGAAGCGCATCCGTTATACGAAGACAAAAGATGGCGCCCTCGCCGAAGTGTCGGGCGGCGTATCGCTCCGTGCATTCATCAAGGACGCGGCGGAAAAGGGCCTGTCAGGACTGGAAAAACTCTACTGGATACCTGGCACCGTAGGCGGCGGCATCAAAATGAATGCGGGGAGCTTCGATCAAACTATTTCCGATACGCTTCAGGACATGCGCATTATCGATGCGCGCCACACAATCTCTCTTATCGAGAAGAGCGCTCTCAACTTTACCTATCGGGACTCACCGATCGGCCCGTGTGACTGTGTCGTGAGTGCACGGTTCGCTCTCAAGGCGAGAGACAAGAAGGATATTCTCAAAGACATGGACTACGTGTACGGCGAACGGAAGAAGAGGCATCCCATGGAATACCCATCAGCCGGCTCGATCTTCAAAGGTGTGAACGGGCAGTCGGCCTGGCAATTCGTCGAAAGGGCGGGTCTTAAAGGCTTTTCCGTGGGAGGGGCTCGCGTCTCGGAAAAACACACAAATTTTATCGTGAACATGGGATCGGCAAAAGCACAGGATGTAAAAGATCTGATAGACAGGATCAAGAAAGAGGTCTACGAAAAATTAGGCGTTACGCTCAAAGAGGAAGTGGAGCTCTGGGGGTTCGATGCATAGAAGGACGCTCAAAAATATGAAGATCGGGGTCTTCCTCGGGGGCCGCTCGTCCGAACGGGCAATTTCTTTGAAAAGCGGCAACGCGGTTCTCACGAGCCTCAAGCGGAACGGCTATCGGGCCGTAGCCATAGATGCACAGAAAGACCTCCTGGAGAATTTGCAAAGGCACAAAATTCAACTCGCCTTCATCGCCCTCCATGGGCGTTGGGGCGAAGATGGGACGGTGCAGGGACTTCTTGAAATCCTCGGTATCCCCTATACCGGCTCGGGGGTCCTCGCTTCTTCCATGGCCATGGACAAGGCCATTATGAAATTCATCTGTCAGGCAACCGGAATCCCCACACCGCCATATGTGATCGTTCAAGACGGAAAAGATGCCCGGTTCCCGCTACCGTTCGTGGTAAAGCCGGCAAACGAGGGTTCCACCATAGGCATATCTATTGTACATAAAAAGAAAGATCAGGCCGCAGCCGTGAGGGAGGCCTTACGATACGACAAAAAGATCATAATCGAAAAATACATCGAGGGCCGGGAAGTGACAGTTGCCGTTGTGAACGGCGCTCCGCTTCCGGTCGTTGAGGTAAGACCGAAGAAGGGGTTCTACGATTTCGAAGCAAAATATACCAAAGGTATGACCGACTATATCGTCCCGGCAAAAATAAGCAAGGCCATGACCTCAAGACTGCAACAGATAGCCTTGCATGCATACAGGACGTTCGGGCTCGCCGGGTGCGCACGTATCGATATGCTTGTCGACAAAACAAGACCGCTCGTCATCGATATCAACACCTCTCCCGGCATGACCGAAACGTCTCTTGTGCCTAAGGCGTGGGCCGCCCTGGGAAGAACATTCGACGGGCTCGTTGAGGAAATACTTTCGGAGGCATCGCTTAAGATATGAAGAAGTTCCTCTATATGCTGTTTCTCGTTCCGCTCGCCGCCCTCGCGGTGCTTTCAGTGATCTACCTGTCTTCCCGGAAGGAACCGCTTTTCTTCCTCCAAAACGTGAAGATCAACGGCATCAATCAATTGAGCGATAAAGATATTATGGGGAGCATATCGCCTCTGCTCAAAGAAAGCCTCCTCAAGATCGACGTAACCAAAATAAGGGACGTTGTCGCGTCTCACCCCTTCGTGAGAGAAGTCAGGATAAAAAGGGTCTACCCCTTTTCCATGGTTATTGACGTAAAGGAGAAGATCCCTTCAGCGCTCTGGGTCAACGATCAGGGCGCTGTTACGGTCCTCGATGAATCCGGCGACCCGTACCGCACGCTTCCCAGAGGTGAGCTCAAGGGACTTTACATCATTAGTGCGAAAGACAAATCCGATGTAAAAAGTCTTTTCAGAGAAGTGAACGGATGGATGGATGAGGGGATTGTCAAGAAGGAGAGCGTCTCGGAAGTCGCTTACAAAGAGGGGAGCATCACAATCTTCGGATACGATGACCCCGTCGAGATCATCCTTGGCAAGGAAGAACAGAAGACGAGATTGAAACGTGCAATTGCGGTGCTTGAAGACGCGAAGAGAAGAGGGCTTCTCATAAAATGCATAGACGCGCGCTTTGAAAAAGGTGCAATCATACAGGAAAGGAAGGGGTAAGATGGTAAAGGACGATGAACTGATCGTAGGACTCGACATCGGAACGACGAAGATATGTGTCGTGGTCGGAAGGGTCTCGGAGGAAAGGGTCAACATCGTCGGCATCGGCTCACATCCATCCACCGGTCTCAGAAAAGGGGTCGTCGTCAATATGGACAGCACCGTCAATTCCATAAGGAAGGCCGTGGAAGAGGCGGAGCTCATGGCAGGCATTAAGATTGACGCGTGTCTTGCCGGCATCGGAGGAGCACATATCAAGAGCTTCAATAGTAACGGCGTTGTGGCGATCAAAGACAAAGAGGTGAAGCAGGACGACATCGAGCGGGCCATCGACGCGGCCAAAGCCGTGGCCATTCCCGCCGACAGGGAACTGATCCATGTGATACCACAGGAGTTTATCGTCGATGATCAGGATGGTATCAGGGATCCCGTGGGGATCACAGGCGTGAGACTGGAAGTCAAGGTACATATCGTAACGGGCAGCATCTCT